>JBCCLX010000050.1:0-16237 GCA_039026635.1 Pseudomonadota bacterium | reverse complement strand
TGGTGGAGCCGAGGGGATTTGAACCCCTGACCTCTGCAGTGCGATTGCAGCGCTCTCCCAACTGAGCTACGGCCCCGACGGAGCGGGGAGTATGCTGGTGCGTTGGGGCTGTCAATGGTGCCGGACGCTCGGGAGACGGCCCTCCGCTGACCTCCGATTTGGCAGAACGCTTGCGAGGCGCGGCTGGCGGGGATAGGTCCCGGGCGACGGCCGCGACGGGCCGCGAGTTCAGACCGGAGCCGCCATGGTCTCGCTTCTCACCATCGTTCTTGCCCTCTTGGACATCCTGTTCTGGATCATCATCATCCAGGCGATCCTGAGCTGGCTCGTGGCCTTCAATGTGCTCAACATCCATCAGCCTTTCGTCAATCAGATCTGGCGTGGGCTGACGGGGCTGACAGAGCCGCTCTATCGCCCGATCCGAAACCTGTTGCCGGATATGGGGGGGATCGATCTGACGCCGATGGTGGTACTCTTCTGTATCTTTGCGCTGCAGACGGTGATCGTGAACAATCTCGGGCCTTACGCCTTCGGCTGAGCCGTTCTCCCTTCAAGCGGAATCGCGGCGCCGCGATGCGTGTTGCGGGATCTTGTGGTGCCGCGCGTGTTGCCGTGTCGCGAGCCCGCTCTGCCCGCCTGCTTCGGTGCCGATCAGTTGGCCTCTGTCTCCTGCGGGCCCGCGTCGCTTCCCGCATTGGGAGGAGGGAGGGGCGAGGCGGGCACGGTTTCCGGTCCCGTGATCGGTGTGGTGGACAGCGGTGGAGGCGGTGCAGGCTCCGGCGGCGGTTCTGCCGTACAGGCGGCGAGGAGGAGCGCGGGAGCGAGGAGTTTTGGGGCCAGGCGTGTTAGGGCCCGGAGTGTTGGGACCTGGGGCTTGCGGGGCAGCAGGCTCGGTAGCGGGACTGAGAGAAGGCGGGTCGAGCTTTCGGGGACGTCCTGGGGCATCAGCTCTCGAGGATCAGGTCGAAGCCGCCGAAGATCAGGCGCTTGCCGTCGAAGGGCATCGGATTGGTGGTGGGATCCATGCGCGGGTCCTCCGTGATCTTGGTCCAGGCCGCGTCGGCAGCGGCCTTCGACGGCCAGACGATCCAGCTTGCGACCACCGTCTCACCCTCGGCCTTTTTGACGGCCATGGGGAAGGAAGTCAGCGTGCCGTCGGGCACATCGGCGCCCCAGGCCTCGACGATCTCCAGCGCGCCGTACTCTTTGAAGACGCTGCCTGCGATCTTGCAGTGGTCGATGTACGCCGCGCGTCGCGTCGTCTCGACCGAGGCGACCATCATCTGAGCATAACGCATCGCGGGGTCCTTTGTTCTGGGTCTCGGGTGAGCTTGCGGTGGAGAGAGAGGGCGGTCCCGATCACGGGGGTATCGGCCGCCTGGTAGAGAGGCGCTTGGCTGCCGAGCGTCTCGCGCGACGGGTAAGCCGGCGAAAGCCCGTCGGTCCGAACGGGTGCGGTCGAGCCAGGGGCCGGGGTCCAAAGCGAGGATGTGTCAGGGTCAGGCTTCGTAGCGACAGGTCCAGTTGGAGCAGGCCTGGCTGAGGCAAGGTCGGTTGAGGCGGGTTCGGGTGCGGCAAGGTCGAGTGCGGCTGGGGTCTGGCGGATCATGGCGGGCTCCCCCGCTTTGGGTGTCGGCCCCAAAATGCTGCTCCAGTCTGGGACAGCGATCAACGCCAAAGAGGCAGGTCAGTGCTGGAGAGCGGAGAGGACGCGGGTGCGGATGCCTGGGGCGTTCGCTGCGAGCGCGACATCGACGGGCGTCCCCTCGGCGCTTTCGCGCACCGCCCCTTCCGCCTCGCCCTCCAAGGTGACGGCAATGCGCAGGCGGCGGCATTCGAGGAGCGAGGGGTCGGCCGCCACCGTCGTGGCGGCTGGATCATGGAGATAACAGCCCGTGAACTTCGCGCTCTCTCGGTGAAAGGCCGCGTAGAACCCGATGGCCTCCCGCAGGAGCGTCACCGCTTGGGTGGCCGGCAGCTCGGCCAAATCGTCGGGGTAGAGGCGCACGCATTCCGTGACGTCCAGCCCGACGAGTGTGAGCGGCCAGGGCGCTTGCAGGACCGCGGCGGCGGCATGGGGGTCTTGCCAGAAATTCGCTTCAGCCGCTTCGGTGACATTCCCGGGATGGCGAACAGCGCCTCCCATGACGATGACGCGCGCCACGCGGCCGGGCAGGGCGGGGTCTGCCGCCAGCGCTTCGGCAAGATTGGTCAGCGGGCCGACGGCCACGACCACAAGCGCGCCCCTATGGGCCTCCGCCAGAGCCGAGATCACCGTTGCGGCCCGGCGCGGATCGAGCGCTGCGCCTTCGACGGGCAGAGGCGCGCCGCCAAGGCCATCGCCGCCGTGCACGAAATCCGGGTGCGGGGCGGGCGCGCGAACCAGCGGGCGCGCTGCTCCTTCAGCGACAAGTGGTGGGCGTGGGCAGAGGGCGGCCAGCCCGCGGGCGTTGCGCGTCGCCACCGACACGGGGACATTGCCAAAGACCGTCGTCAGCGCCAGCAGGTCGAGCGCGGGGTCTCGTGCTGCGGAGAGGATTGCGAGCGCGTCGTCGATCCCGGGATCGGTGTCGATCAGGAGCGGTATGGTCACGGGAACCTCCATTCGGAAGGGCAGGTGGTTCGGCAGGCGCGGCGCCTAAGAGCGTTCGGCCAGGAAGGCGTCGACTTCGGCTGCCTCAGGTATGGCATCGGCCGCGCCCTCGCGCGTGACCGAGAGGGCGGCGGCAGCGGCGGCGCGGCGCAGGGCGACCTCGGGGGTCAGCCCCGCATGAAGACCTGCGAGCGCATAGCCGAGAAAGCAGTCGCCGGCGCCTGTGGTATCCACGGCCGTCACCGCAAAGGCCGGGACGGACAGCTCGCCTGCGCCATCGGGCACGGTCGGTCGCTCGCGCCAGGCCGCCCCTGCCGCGCCGCGGGTGACCAGCATGACGTCGACGGGCACCGCACCGCCAAGGCGGCTCGCCAGCGCCGCGGCCTCTCCTTCGTTGACGGCCAGCAGATCGGTATGGGGGAGCACCGGCAGGGCATCCTCCGGCACGAAGGGGGCTGCGACATGGACAGTCCGCAAGCCCCGGCTCTGGGCGCGTGCCGCGGCTTCCGTCACGCCCGAGGTCTCGTTCTGCGTCAGCCACCAGTCACCAGCCTGCGCCTGCGCCAGTGCCGCCTCCACGACCGCCTCGGGGATCGCGCGGTTCGCACCGCCATGGATCACGATGCAGTTCTCGCCAGCGGCATCGACATAGATGATCGCATGGCCCGTGGCCTCTTCGACCTCGGCGACGCAGGAGACATCGACGCCCGCGGCCGCGAGCCGATCCCGCGTCCAGTCGTCGCCCGGACCGATCGCGCCGATGAAGCGAACGGGCGCGCCCGCGCGGGCCGCAGCGATGGCCTGGTTTGCGCCCTTGCCGCCCAGATGCACGGCGCGGCTGAGCCCGGCCAAGGTCTCTCCGGGTTGGGGCAGGTTGGGGACGCGGTAGACGTAGTCGATGTTGACAGAGCCGAGGACATGGATGGTCATCGCGCGCTCTCCCCTTGCACGGTCGGCTCCTGTGGCGGTGCGACGCCCCCGCCCGCCACCGCCGCCATGAAGGCCGCGAGCAGCCCTGCATCCAGCGCGCGATCAGGACCCGGTCGAAGCCCGGAGCACAGATCGAGCCCGGCTGGTCCGACGGCGGCGATCGCCTCGGCCACATTGCCAGGCTCCAATCCGCCGGCGAGGAAGACCGGGATCGGGCTTTCCGCCACGATGCGCCGGCTGATCGACCAGTCATGCCGCGCGCCGGTCCCGCCGAGGACTGCCGCACTTGGCCGGCCGCTATCGAGGAGCAGGGCATCGGCGAAGCGAGCGTAGCTCAGCGCAAGCGGCACGGCGCTCTCATCCTCCACATGCACGACCTGGATGTAGTGGAGTGGCGCGGCTGCGAGGCGGCCGGCTTCCGCGAGGGTGATGTGTTGGACAACCTGAACCGCATCCACCCCCGCGGTCGCCGCATCTGCCACGACGCCGTTCGCCGTCTCGGCTGCCGTCAACAGGATCAGACGCGCGCCACCCGGCAGCGCTTCACCCGCAAGCGCCTCTGTGATCGAACGCGCCTCTGGGAGCGTCAGTACACCCGGCCCGCTCGGCATGGGGCCGACGAGGCCGAGCCAGCGGGCGCCGGCACGGCTCGCCATCCGCGCTTCAGCGGCAGAGGCGATGCAACAGATTTTGACGATGGGGTACGCCCCGGGGGGGCCTACGGCAGGCATGGTCATCGCGCGATCCTCCCGCGGGGTTCTTCGCCCGCCGGCGCGCCGTCGGCAAGGGAGGAACAGCAGTGGGCCGCGGCGCCAGGGTGGGATCGCCTACACGCCCGCGCGGCACGTGACCGCGGGCAGTGCTCCGTCCAGGAGACCGCTTGGCCCAGCGTGCTTGACCCAAGACAGCTCGGCAGGGCTGATGCGCCGCGAGAGCTGTGCAGAGGAGACGCAATGAGCAGCCGCGACGGCAGCGACGGCCTGCCAGCCGATGCAGGCGTTGCCCCCCAAGCAAGGAGGATCCGGGCAAGGCGCAAGATGACGTCAACCCGTCGCGCCGCCTTGCAGGGCCATGCGGCCATGTTCCTCTTCGCCCTCGCGATCTCCGTCAGCTTTACGCTCGGCAAGCGCGCGGTCGCCTACCTCGCACCCGAGACGATCACGGCCGCCCGCTTCGCCCTTGCCTGCCTCGTCATCGGCCTCCTCGCGATCCCGCTCGCCCGCGCGTGCCATTTCCGGGCGATCTGGCGCTACGGCGTGATCGGCGGGCTCTTCGCGGCCTATTTCGTGCTCATGTTCGAGGCTCTGGCGCTGACCGATGCGGTCTCGGTCGCGGCGATCTTCACGCTGACGCCGGTGATGTCCACGGGTTTCGGGCGCCTGCTCCTCGGCCAACGCGCGAGCGCTCAGATGCTGGCGGCGCTTGCGCTCGGCGCTCTGGGCGCGGTCTGGGTCGTCTTCCGCGCCGATATCCCTGCCATCCTGGCCTTCGACATCGGCCTCGGCGAGATGTTGTTCTTCATCGGCTGTGCGGCGCATGCGGCCTATACACCGCTCACCAAACGGCTGTCGCGGGGCGAGCCTCTGCCGGTCTTCGCCCTGGGCTCGCTTCTCGGCGGGCTCATCGTCACCCTGGCCTGGGGCGGTTTGCGCAGCGGGATCGAGGGCTGGGAGCCGACGGCTTGGGCGAGCCTGCCGGCGATCGCCTGGGCTGCCATCCTCTATCTCGGACTTGTCGCCACCGCGCTCACCTTCCTGCTCACGCGCTTTGCCGCGCTTCGGCTGCCATCGGGCAAGGTGATGGCGTATGGCTATCTCGTTCCGGTCTTCGTGATCCTCTGGGAGGGAATTTTGACGGGCGGCTGGGTCAGCGGGGCCGTCTGGTTAGGTGTGGGCGCGACGGTGCTGGCGCTTATCCTTCTGCTCGCCGAACATGACCAGGACCATGGGCAGGATCACGGCTGAGCCGCCTTAGGGCGCGATCCCGCGGAGGAAGAGGGCGCGCAGCTGCCGCCCTGCCGCCTCGAAACGCTCCCGCGCTGCTTCCGGCCCCAGTACGGCACAGACCTGCGCGTCGAAATCGGCATAGTGCTGCGTTGTCGCCCAGATCGCGAAGATCAGATGGTGCGGGTCCTCAACCCGCAGCTTACCGGCCGCCCCCCAATCCGCGATCACGGCCGCCTTGGCATCGACCTGCGCCTTCAGCGAGCCAGAGAGCACCGAGCCGAGCACTGGCGCCCCCCGCATGATCTCGCCGGCGAAAAGCCGCGAGGCCTCGGGATCGGCCGCCGCCATCGCGAGCTTGCGGTCGAGATACGTGGCGATCTCAGCAAGCGGCTCGCCCTCGGGGTTCAACGCCTCGAGCGGCTCAAGCCACCGCGTCAAGAGACTGTCGAGGACCGCGCGATAGATCGCCTCCTTGCCGGCGTAGTAGTAGAGCAGATTGGGCTTCGACATCCCGGCAGCCCCTGCGATCGCATCGAGCGTCGCGCCGCCATAGCCATCGCGGGCGAAGACCTCGAGCGCTGCGTTGAGCAGCCGCTCTCGGTTGGCGGCCTGAATGCGGGTCATCCGCCGGCCGTCGGCGCCCCGCTCGCGCGGGGGCGCGCCTGTCGATGGCTCGCCGCCCTTCGACCCCATCGTCCTCCCCTTTCGTCGCGCTAGAGCCTTTGATCTTGACCGCGCTTTGCCGGCCGGTAGCGTTGCAACGCGGCCCGGGTCAACCCGTTCGGCGCGCCAAAGATGATCAGAGCCCCTAACCGGGTAAGCGAAGGAGCAGGCCATGCCAGACGACGTGCGCACAGGCGACAATCTCAAGATCGACGGCGCGCGCCTGTGGGACAGCCTGATGGAGATGGCCAAGATCGGCCCCGGCGTGGCGGGCGGGAACAATCGCCAGGCGCTGACGGATGAGGATGGAGAGGCCCGCGCGCTCTTCACCCGCTGGTGCGAGGCCGAGGGCATGACCATGGGCACCGACACCATGGGCACCATGTTCGCCCGCCGCGAGGGCACCGATCCAGACGCGCTGCCCGTCTATGTCGGCAGCCATCTCGACACGCAGCCCACGGGGGGGAAGTACGACGGCGTGCTCGGGGTCCTCGGCGCGCTCGAGATGGTGCGCACGCTCAATGAGCTCGGTGTGAAAACGCGCCGGCCCATCGTGGTCGTGAACTGGACCAACGAAGAGGGCACGCGCTTCGCCCCGCCCATGCTCGCCTCCGGCGTCTTTGCCGGTGTCCATGCGGAGGACTGGGCCTACGACCGCACGGATGCGACCGGCAAGCGCTATGGCGACGAGCTGGAGCGCATCGGTTGGAAGGGCGATGAGCCGGTGGGCGCGCGCGAGATGCATGCGTTTTTCGAGCTGCATATCGAACAGGGTCCGATCCTCGAGGCCGAGGGGGTGGAGATCGGCGTCGTGACCCATGGCCAGGGCCTGCGCTGGATCGAATGCACGATCACGGGCAAGGAAAGCCACACCGGCTCCACCCCGATGCCCATGCGCAAGAACGCCGGCCGTGGCCTGGCGCGCATCACCGAGCTCGTCCACGCCATCGCCATGGACAACCAGCCCAATGCCGTGGGCGCCATCGGCCATATCGACGTGCACCCCAACAGCCGCAACATAATCCCCGGCCGCGTCGTCTGCACCGTCGATTTCCGCAGTCACGAGCTCGAGCGCCTAGAGGCCATGGTCGCCCGCTTTATGGCTGAAGCGTCAGGGCTTTGCGCGGAGATTGAAACGACCCTCGAGACCGAGATCGTTGGCAATTTCGACCCGCCCGCCTTCGATGAGGGCTGCGTCACCGCCATCCGAGGTGCCGCCCAACGCTATGGCTACAGCCATATGAACATTGTGAGCGGCGCGGGCCACGACGCCTGCTGGATCAACCGCGTCGCGCCGACCGCCATGGTCATGTGCCCCTGCGTCGACGGCCTCAGCCACAACGAAGCCGAAGAAATCACCCCCGACTGGGCAGAGAAAGGCACCAACGTCCTGATGCAGGCTGTCCTGGAAACGGCTGAGATCGTCGGATGAAAGGGGCGCACCAAGCCCTCATCCAGCGGTGTCTGCCCCCTGCTTGGAGCTTTGCTCCGAGAAAGGCGGCTGCCACCTCGGTCCCGGGCTTGACCCGGGACCTCCTGGGGCGCCGCGGCCCGTGACGGCTTATGTCTATATCCTCTGCTCGCGCTCGCGCTCGCGAAACGCGCTCTACACGGGCTCTGCGCGCGACCTGCGTCGACGGGTCGAACAGCACCGGGCCAATGCCGTCGATGCCCACACTGCCCGATACCGGATCCACCGCCTCGTCTACTTCGAGATGCACGACCGGCTCGACGAGGCGCTGCTCCGCGAACGTCGGGTGAAACGCTGGCACCGAGCGTGGAAGGAAGATCTGATAAACTCGGTTAATCCCGAGTGGCGGGATCTCTCCATGGAGATCCCGCTCTGACCCAACAAAAGGCGGTCCCGGGTCAAGCCCGGGACCTTGGCGGCGGCCGCCGCGCAAGACACGGAGATAGCCATGAGCAAGGTGATCAAGGGTGGGACCGTCGTGACGGCGGACCGGAGCTATCAGGCGGATGTGTTGATCGAGGACGAGGTGATCGTCGCGATCGACGAGGGGCTGAGCGGGGATGAGACCATCGATGCGACGGGCGCCTATGTGATCCCGGGCGGCATCGATCCGCACACCCATTTCGAGATGCCCTTTATGGGCACGCATGCCGCCGAGACCTTCGAGAGTGGGACTTTCGCGGCGGCTTCGGGCGGGACCACCATGCTCGTCGACTTCGTGCTGCCAGGCCCGGATGGGTCCCTGGTGAACGCCGTCAACGAATGGCACCGGAAATCCGGGCCGCAGATCAGCGTCGATCTCGGCTATCACATGGCCATTACCGGCTGGAACGATACCATCTTCAGCGAGATGGAAGAGGTCGTGAGGATGGGGGTGAATACCTTCAAGCACTTCATGGCCTACAAGGGCGCGCTGATGATCGAGGACGACGAGATGTTCGCCTCGTTCCAGCGCTGTGCCGAGCTTGGCGCCCTGCCGCTGGTGCATGCCGAGAATGGGGATGTGGTGGCGGCCCTGCAGGACAAATACATGGCCGAGGGCGTCACCGGCCCGGAGGGCCATGCGTATTCCCGCCCGCCGGAGGTGGAGGGCGAGGCCGCCAACCGCGCCATCATGATCGCCGATGCCGCGGGCGTGCCGCTCTACATCGTCCATGTCTCCTGCGAGCAGGCCCACGAGGCGATCCGGCGGGCGCGCCAGAAGGGCATGCGTGTCTATGGCGAGCCGCTGATCCAGCATCTCGTCCTCGACGAGAGCGAGTATTTCAACCAGGACTGGGTCTATGCCGCGCGCCGGGTGATGAGCCCGCCGTTCCGCTCCAAGGACCATCAGGACGGGCTCTGGGCGGGGCTGTCGGCTGGCTCGCTGCAGGTGGTGGCAACGGATCATGCGGCCTTTACGACCGAGCAGAAAAAGATGGGCGTGGGCGATTTCCGGCGCATTCCCAATGGCACGGGCGGCACGGAGGAGCGGCTCGGCGTGCTCTGGACCAAGGGCGTCGAGACCGGTCGGCTGACGCCCGAGGAGTTCGTGGCCGTCACCTCCACCAACATCGCCAAGATCCTGAACATCTATCCCAAGAAGGGCGCCATCGCTGTGGGTGCGGATGCGGATATCGTGGTCTGGGACCCCAAGATCTCGAAGACGATCAGCACCGCCAACCAGAAGTCGATCATCGATTACAACGTGTTCGAGGGCATCGAGGTCACGGCGCAGGCGCGCTACACGCTCTCACGCGGTGAGGTGATCTGGGCCTGGGGGCGCAACAGCCAGCCCCAGCCCGGACGTGGCCGTTTCGTGCCCCGTCCCGCGTTCCCCTCGGCGCATAAGGCGCTGAGCACCTGGAAGGCGCTGACGGCTCCCAAAGGCGTCGCGCGCGATCCGCAGAACATTCCTGCGGGGGTTTAAGGCTGCCTTCCGGTTCGGCGCCAAACAGCGCGTCTTTGCCCTGGGCTTGGCCAGAAGGCGCGCTTGGTAGTGCAACCGCGCCTGTCTCCGTCACCCTGGGACGGGGACGAGGTCTTCGAGATCGGGGCGTAGCGTCACGCTCTCCTGTTCGTTCGGATCCGTGCGGGCGATCACGGCGCTTGCCGGCACCGTGCCGATGTTGATCGGCAGATGGGGTACGCCGGCGGGGATGTAGATCAGATCGCCGGCCGTGTTCTCCGTCCGGTTCTCGAGCCGCGCGCCCCAATAGGTCACGACCTCGCCCGAGAGCAGATAGATCGCCGTCTCATGGCCATCATGCTGATGGGCTTTGGCGCGGCCACCTGGCGGAATCGTGAGCAGCATCATGCAGAGCGCCTGCGATCCGACCGTTTCCGCCGCGATCCCCGTGTCGTACTCAAGGCCCTGCTTGCCGGCATAGCGTGCCGAGGGGCGGATCGTGACGCAGGCTTGGGCGCTTTCGGGGGTGGCATCATCGGCCATGGCGGTGTCTCCTGCAGGGGTTGCGAACGCCCCGATGCTGCGCTTTGAGGGCCATGCCTGACCAGAGGAGACTGCGCGTGAGGCAAGCGACGGCCGAGACCGCACCAGGGATGACGATGGATGCGGGCGACGAGGAAGGAGACCGTGGCCATGCCGCCATCGAGGCGCGCGGGCTGGAGCTGACCTTCCAGACGCGCGACGGGCCCGTGCATGCGTTGACGGATGTGAACCTCGCGATCTCGCCCGGCGATTTCGTCAGCTTCATCGGGCCCTCAGGCTGCGGCAAGACCACATTCCTGCGCGTCGTCGCTGCGCTCGAGCAGCCGACGGGTGGCTTGATCCGCGTGAACGGCATGAGCCCCGAGGCGGCCCGACAGGCCCGCGCCTATGGCTATGTCTTCCAGGCGCCCGCGCTCTATCCCTGGCGCACAATCGGGGGGAACATTCGCCTGCCGCTTGAGATCATGGGCGTGCCGCGGGCCGAGCAGCAGGAGCGCACGGAGCGGGTGCTCGATCTCGTCGGGCTGGCAGGTTTTGAGCGCAAGTATCCCTGGCAACTCTCAGGCGGCATGCAGCAGCGTGCCTCCATCGCCCGCGCGCTCTCCTTCGATGCCTCGATCCTGCTCATGGACGAGCCGTTCGGGGCGCTGGACGAGATCGTCCGCGATCACCTCAACGAGCAGCTCCTGGCCCTCTGGGCGCGCACGGGCAAGACGGTTGGCTTCGTTACGCATTCGATCCCGGAGGCCGTCTATCTCTCCACCCGTATCGTCGTGATGAGCCCGCGACCGGGCCGGATCGTGGACGTCATCGAGAGCCCGCTGCCGAAGGAACGCCCGCTCGAGATCCGTGAAAGCCCGGCGTTCCTCGAGATCGCCCGGCGGGTGCGCGAGGGCTTGCGCGCCGGCCATGACAGTGCTGCCAATGAGTGATCCGGGGACGATACGCGCGGGTCGGCCCGCCGATGCGCCGGCCTATGCCGCGATCCTCAATGCCTGGATCGATGCGACGCCCTGGATGCCGCGCCTGCATACGCCTCAGGATGTGATGGCCTGGCACCGCGACACGGTCTGTCCGCGCGCCCGCGTCTTGGTGGCTGAACGCGGCGGTCCCTGTGGCTTCCTCGTGCTCGAAGCGCCGCGAGCGGACGGGGCGGCACCCTTTGTGACCGGTTTCTATGTGGCACAGGCGGTCCGCGGCCTTGGTGTCGGCCGCGCGCTCCTTAGGGCCGCCAAGCGCGCCGCGCCGGAAGGCCTGCGCCTCTGGACCTTCGCGGCCAATGCCGCCGCGCGCCGCTTTTACGCCCGCGAAGGGTTTGCCGAGGTAGGCGGCAGTTCGGGCGAGAACGAAGAGGGCTTGCCCGACATCCTTTGCACCTGGCCGGGCAGTCTCGTCCCCGCCAGTCCACCGCCCTCTGCCGCCGAGGAGGAGCACCGAGTATGACCGAGAGAGAGACGCATCCCATCAACCCGCGCGAGGCCGCGGTGACCCGCTTTCTCATTCGCCTCGCCGGGCTCATGCGTGGCTGGCTCTGGTTGATCGGTGCGGGGATCGTGATGGTGCTGATCGGGGTGATGCCCTCGGTCTTCGTCATCCTCGCGATGCTCGGCGTCGTGGTCGTGCCGATCCTCGTACTCTGTTTGTGGGGCCGGCTGCTCGACGAGATGGTCACCCATCGGCGCAACCGCGACGGGGGCTGGTCGTGAAATCGATCCTGCCCGTCAGCGTGGTCGTGGCGGCTATCGTCGTGGTCTGGTACGGCGCCGCCGCTTTCATGAACCTCGCGTGGGAGCGTGATCAGGCAGCGCGTGCGGGAACCGCGCCGGTGTTTTCGGAGCTCCTGACCGGGACCATGGATCAGGATCGTCCTGTCCTTCCCGCACCCCATCAGGTGGCCGTGGAGCTTTGGGAGACGACGGTCGAGAAGCGGGTCACCTCCAAGCGCAGCCTGATCTATCACGGCTGGATCACGCTCTCGGCCACGCTCTTGGGTTTTGCGATGGGCACGATACTGGGGATCCTGCTCGCGGTTGGGATCGTGCATGTGCGGGCGATGGAGCTCTCGGTCATGCCCTGGGTGATCGCCTCGCAGACGATCCCAA
Source organism: Pseudomonadota bacterium (assembly GCA_039026635.1). Classification (GTDB taxonomy): domain Bacteria; phylum Pseudomonadota; class Alphaproteobacteria; order Rhodobacterales; family Rhodobacteraceae; genus Thermohalobaculum. Next base: position 4,101 of record JBCCLX010000050.1, on the reverse strand, counting down.
TCCTGGCCATCGCGCCGATGATCATCGTGGTGCTCAATGCGGTCGGCCTTTCGGGTCTGCTTCCCAAGGCGCTGATCTCGACCTACCTCGCCTTTTTCCCCGTCGTCGTGGGTATGACGAAGGGACTGCGGGCCCCGGACAGCATGCAGCTCGATCTGATGGCCACCTATAACGCGAGTGCGTTCCAGATCCTTTGGAAGCTGCGGCTTCCGGCGGCGCTGCCGTATCTGTTTGCCTCGCTCAAGGTCGCGGTGGCGATCAGCTTGGTGGGCGCCATTGTGGGCGAATTGCCGACGGGGGCGGTCGAGGGGCTCGGCGCGCGGCTGCTCGCCGGCAGCTACTATGGTCAGACGATCCAGATCTGGTCCGCTCTCTTCGCCGCCGCGATCCTGGCCGCCGGGCTGGTCGCGATCGTGGGCGTCGCCGGCCGGACGGTGACGGCCCGGATGGGCGGCAATGCATGAGGGCCTTGATGCTGCATCCCGCGTCTTCTGAGAGCCTGTTCGGCTTGGTCGGAGCGGCGGTATGAGGGGGACGGTCGATGCGATGCCCATCTGGCAGCTGACGGCAGCCTTGGGTTGCATGCTGACGGCCACGCTCAGCCTGTTTCTGCTCAGCCCGGATGGTGAGAGCGATGTGGTGCTCCGTTGGAGCATGCTCGGCATCGCTGCTCTGATCTCTGCAGCGCTGACCTATGGCGTCGCAACGTCTTGGTGGCCGAAGGGCAGCCGGCGCCATGGGGCGACGCGCTACAGCATCGACGCGATCCTCGTCCTCGCGCTCCTCTCGATCTGGGCCCTCGCCCCGTCGGGCCTCTTGCCCTTTCTTGGGGGCGTGCCGATCACGGCGCCAGGCAGCGCGGCCTTTTGGCTCTTTCTCCTCGGCTTTTGGCTGACGGCCTGGGGGGCGGTGCGAACAATTGCAGCCGGGGCACCGCGGGCGCTCTGGCTGCGCCGGCTCCAGGGGTTGGCCGCGCCCCTGATCTTTGGGGCCACGCTGCTCTTCATCTGGGAGAAGGTGGTGCTGGGCGCCTCGATCTCGCCGGTGCTGCTGCCTGCTCCCTCCGATATTGCGGCGCGTATTATCGCCTCGCCCGAGATCCTCTGGGTCGATTTTGTGCAGACCTTCGTCAAGGGCGCGCTCACGGGCTATGCGATCGGCTGTGGCGCCGCTGTGCTGACGGGGATTGCCATCGACCGCTCGCCCTTCCTCAAGCGTGGTCTGCTGCCGGTGGGCAATTTCGTCGCCGCGCTGCCGATCATCGGGATCGCGCCCATTATGGTGATGTGGTTCGGGTTCGATTGGCAGTCGAAGGCGGCGGTCGTCGTCGTCATGGTGTTCTTCCCGGTTCTGGTCAACACGGTCGCGGGCCTCGACGCGGCGGATCGGATGCACCGCGAACTCATGCGCACCTATGCCGCCAGCTATTGGCAGACGCTGCTCAAACTGCGCCTGCCCGCCGCCGCCCCCTTCCTCTTCAACGGCCTCAAGATCGCCTCGACGCTGGCGCTGATCGGGGCCATCGTGGCGGAGTTCTTCGGCACGCCGATCACGGGCATGGGCTTTCGGATCTCCACGGAGGTCGGCCGGATGAGCCTCGATATGGTCTGGGCCACGATCGCCGTGGCGGCGCTGGCCGGCTCGTCCTTCTATGGCGCTGTGGTGCTGATCGAACGCCAGGCGACGTTCTGGCATCCCTCCCAAAGGCACTGATGAGGGTTGATCTCGCGAACCCCAGCGCTGGCTTTGGGTTTGCGTCGCGACGAGCAGGCACGGCGCGCGGTTCTGCCTCCAGGCTCTCTGCCGAGAGGGCGCTGTGGCGTCGGTTGGTCGCGGCATGTCGGCGAGCTTCGGTCGGGCGCTACCGCCTCAATGCGCTTGCAAATGCTGCAGCGCATCTTGAAAGTCTCTCGCCAGCCAGACCGATAACAGGGAGATTTCGGCGTGAAGGTGATCAGGATTGCGACCAGCGTGATGCTGGCAGGCTCGTTCGCGACGGGCGTGGCCCAGGCGGCCGAGGAGGTGACGCTGCAGCTGAAGTGGGTCACTCAGGCCCAGTTCGCCGGCTACTATGTGGCGCTCGATCAGGGCTTCTATGAGGAAGAGGGCCTTGATGTGACGATCAAGCCCGGCGGGCCCGATATCGCACCGGCGCAGGTGCTGGCCGGGGGCGGCGCGGATGTGGTGCTCGACTGGATGCCGTCGGCGCTTGCGACCCGCGAAAAGGGCCTGCCGCTCGTCAACATCGCTCAGCCCTTCAAGTCCTCGGGCATGATGCTGACCTGCCTGAAGGAGACGGGCATCGAGAGCCCCGAGGATCTGCGGGGCCATACGCTCGGTGTCTGGTTCTTCGGCAACGAGTATCCGTTCCTGAGCTGGATGAGCCAGCTCGGCATCCCGACCGATGGTTCAGCGGATGGCGTGACGGTGCTGAAGCAGGGGTTCAACGTGGACCCGCTCTTACAGAAGCAGGCCTCCTGCATCTCGACCATGACCTATAACGAATACTGGCAGGTGATCGACGCCGGCATCGCGCCGGAGGATCTGGTGACCTTCAAATACGAGGATCAGGGCGTCGCGACGCTGGAGGACGGGATCTATGTGCTGGAGACGGCGCTCGAAGACCCGGCCTTCGCCGACCGCATGGTCCGCTTTGTGCGCGCCAGCATGAAGGGCTGGAAATGGGCCGAGGAGAACCCGGATGCAGCCGCTGAGATCGTGTTGGAGAACGATGCGACGGGGGCGCAGACCGAGGAGCACCAGAAGCGCATGATGGGCGAGATCGCGAAACTGACCGCGGGCTCGGACGGGACGCTCGATCCCGCCGATTTCGACCGGACGGTGCAGACGCTGCTCGCCGGCGGCTCGGACCCGGTCATCACCAAAGCACCGGAAGGTGCCTGGACCCATGCGATCACCGATGAGGCGCTCTGACGAGCCAACCAGCTAAGCGGTGTGGCGGTGCGTTGCACCGCCACGCTTTTTTCGCTCTGACGGCGCCTCTGGCGCCATCAGAGCAGCGGGCGCGCGCGGCGCCCTCCTTACCTTGCCATCGCTCCGCTCGCCCGTCCTGATGGTGTCAGGCGCTGCGAATGCGCTCCACGATCTCGCGGGTGTTGCGGCTAAGGCTGTCTTTGGCGGCGATACGGTCGAGCTCGCCCTGCATGGCGGCTTGGCGGTCAGCCGTGTAGCGGCGCCAGCTCTCAAAACAGCCGGCGACGCGCGCGGCGGTCTGCGGGTTGAGCGGGTCGAGGCGCAGGATCCAATCCGCGACCATCCGGTAGCCTGCGCCATCGGTGGCGTGAAAGCCCGTGGGGTTGCCCATGGCGAAGCTGGCGATCACCGAGCGGAACCGGTTGGGGCGTTTCCAGTTGAAGGCGGGATCGGCGGCAAGGGTGACGATCCGGGCGGCAGCATTGGGGCTCGGCGCGGTCGCCTGTGCGGAGAACCATTTGTCGAGCACCAGTTCGTCAGTCTGCCAGCGGTCTCGGAAGATCTGAAGGCGCGGCGCCGCACCGGGGGTGTCGTGATGGACGAGGGCGGTGAGGGCGGCGAGGCTGTCGGTCATGTTGGTCGCGCCATCGAATTGCGCTTCGGCGGCGGCCTCGGCCTCGGCGCTGCCTGCGGCAAGGCGGAGGCTGAGACAGCCGTTGCGCAGGGCGCGCCGTCCAGCACTTGGCGCATCTGGGCTGTAGGGACCGGTGTCGATCAGCCCTTCGGAGACCGTGGTGAGGGCATCGGCGAGCGCGAGCCCGAGCGCTTCGCGCATCGCCATCAGAGCCGCATGGATGGCGTCGGGATCGGCGAGGGTGCCGCGTCCCGCGAGATCGGCCGCCACCTCGTCGTTTGACGGCAGCTCGAGCGCGAGAGCGCGGAAGGCGGGGTCGAGGGCGCTATCGCCGAGGACGCGAGCGATGCCGTCGATCCAGGCCTCGGGGACGGCGGCGTTTGGATCGGCCGTCAGAGAGAGCGCGATGGACAAGGCGTAGCGTCGGCCGGCTTCCCAGCGGTTGAAGGGATCGCTGTCATGGGCGAGCAGGAAGGCGCGGGTAGCATCGTCGAGGCTGCGCTCGAGGATCACGGGAGCGGAGAAGCCGCGCA
>JBCCLX010000049.1:0-16266 GCA_039026635.1 Pseudomonadota bacterium | reverse complement strand
TTGACGCCCGCGCCGATGGTGTAGCCCCCGCCGGGCAGGCCGATCTGGCCCAGCATCGCCGCAAGCGTCACGGTCATCCAGAGCGGCTGCTCGCCGTAATCCGCCCGCTGCAGGCTCGCGGCACAGGTGATGAAGCAGCGCCCCGCCGCCATCTCACGGGCCAGTGCCACGATCCGATCCGCTGGCACGCCGGACTGTGCCGCCGCCCAGGCGGCATCCTTCACCACCCCATCCACCGCGCCGCGCAGATAGGCGGCCACCCGCTCAAAACCCACGGTGTAGCGCGCGAGAAACGCCGCCTCATGGAGCCCTTCGGCCAGCATCGTCTGCGCCAGGCCCATCATGACGGCCGTGTCCGTCCCTGGATGCGGGGGCAGCCACTCGGCGCCGATCTCCTCGGCGACATCTGAGCGAAGCGGGCTGACATTCACGAAGCGCACGCCCGCCTCGGCGCAGGCCCTCAGATTGCCCGCCATCCGGTGCTTGGACACACCGCCATCGCTGACCTGCGCGTTCCGCGCCGCCATGCCGCCGAACATCACGACAAGGTCGCTGTGCTTGGCGATGACCCGCCAGCGGGTGGCCTGGGCAACATGAGTGCGGAAAGGGCCGACGATATGCGGCATCAGAACGAGTGCCGCGTTGTAGCTGTAGTTCCCCTCCGAGCGGACGAAGCCGCCCTGGGCGTTGAGGAACCGCTTGAGCTGGCTTTGGGCATGGTGGAACCGCCCAGCGCTCGACCAGCCATAGGAGCCGGCGAAGATCGCACCGTTGCCATGCGCGGCGCGAACCCGGGTCAGCTCCGCCGCGACCGCATCGAGGGCGCTGTCCCAGCTCACCTCGACGAAACTGTCACGGCCCCGCGCGCCCTCACCCTCTGGGCCGCTCCCAGGCCCCCGCTCTAGCCAGCCGCGTCGGATCGCGGGGCGCAGCACGCGGGCCCGACCATTGAGGCTCGACGCGATATTGCCATTGATCGCCGAGGGATCGGGGTCATCGGGGTGAGCGTGCACCGCGATCAGGCGGCCATCGCGCGTCTCGGCGATGCCGGCTCCCCAATGGCTCGCTGTTGGCCTGCGGGTCGTGGTGTTGTCCAAAGGCCTGTTCCGGCATGAGATACATATTTACCGAATAATGACACTTCTCTCGCTCGCTGTCATCCTCTCCCGAGCCAGGCGACGAGGCTACCCACGGCAATGCAGGCCAAGCATGCGGGCGCGATGGCGCAGGGTCTCGACAGTCTCGCTAGGCGCGCGCGCCCTCTCGAGGGCGTCCCGCATTCGGGCCGGCATCGGAACGCCATGCGGCGCGGGGTGCTTGCTGACATGCATCTCGACAAGCTCAGCCACCGCCACCATTGCGCCGCGCGAACGCATGGTCAGGTGCAGGTGAAAGCGCTTCTCGTCGACGTCGAGGACCAGGGTTTCGACCCGCAGCGCGTCACCCTCAAAGACCTCCCGCAGGAAGAACTTGTGCTCCTCCAACAGATAGATCGTGCAGCCGGTCCCCTCGCGATAGAAGCGATCAAAGCCCACGGCGTCCTGCAGGGCATCGACGGCGTAGCTGAAGACGAGCCCGTAGAACGCGTCCTGCATATGGCCGTTGTAGTCGATCCACTCGGGCCGGACGACCGTCTCATAGATGAAGGACATCGCGGCCTTCCGGTCGGGAGGAAGGAGCCCGCCCAGCAACGCCGGGCGGGGCGGACAGAGCTTACTCCGCCGCCCCACGCCAGGCCGCGGCCTCGCCATAGGGCACGTTGATCCCGCCATAACGGCGGACGCGCACGTTGCACTGTTCAGCATGGCCGACGAAGCCCTCGAGCATGCAGAGGCGCGAGCCGTACTCACCCACCATCGTCGCCGCCTCATCGGTCACCACGCGCTGGTAGCTATGCGTCTTGATGTATTTGCCGACCCAGAGCCCGCCCGTGTAGCGACCCGCTTTCTTCGTGGGCAGCGTGTGATTGGTGCCGATCACCTTGTCGCCATTGGCCACGTTCGTGCGAGGGCCGAGGAAGAGCGCGCCGTAGGAATGCATGTGCTGGAGGAACCACTCGTCGCGGTCGGTCATCACCTGCACGTGCTCGGAGGCGATGTCGTTGGCGACCTCGAGTATCTCGTCATAGGTATCGCAGACGATCACCTCGCCATAGGTCTGCCAACTCGCAAGCGCCGTGTCGGCGGTCGGCAGGATCTGCAGCAGGCGGTCGACTTCCTCAAGCGTGGCACGGGCGAGCTTCTCGGAGTTCGTCAGCAGGACGCAGGGGCTGTTGTAGCCATGCTCAGCCTGGCCGAGGAGGTCGGTGGCACACATCTCCGCATCCGCCGCCGTCTCATCCGCAATCACCATGGTCTCCGTGGGGCCTGCAAAGAGGTCGATGCCAACGCGCCCATAGAGCTGCCGCTTGGCCTCCGCCACGAACGCGTTGCCCGGCCCGACGAGCATGTGCACGGGGTCGATCGTTTCTGTGCCGAGAGCCATGGCGCCCACGGCCTGGATCCCACCGAGCACGTAGATCTCATGCGCGCCGCCCATCTTGATCGCGGCAATCACGCCCGGGTTGGGCTCGCCCTTAAAGGGGGGCGTGGCGGCGATGATGCGCGGCACCTTGGCGACTTTGGCGGTGGCGACCGACATATGCGCGGAGGCAACCATCGGGAACTTGCCCCCCGGCACATAGCAGCCCACGGACTGCACAGGGATGTTGCGATGGCCGAGGAAGACGCCGGGCAGGCTCTCGATCTCGATATCCAGCATCGAGTCCCGCTGGGCCTGGGCAAACTTCACGACCTGGTCATGGGCGAACTGAATGTCAGCCATCTCCCGGGTCGAGACCTTGGAGGTGATCCCCTCGATCTCGCTGTCGCTGAGGCGAAAGGCGGGCGGCGAGTAATTGTCGAACTTCTCGCTTAGCTCCCGCACGGCCGCATCGCCGCGGGTCTCGATGTCCTTCAGCGTCGCCTCGACGATCCCGCGGGTCTTGGCATCGTCCTCGGCGCGGGCTTCGGCCGATTTGCTCTCCTTGAGGTGCATGATCGCCATGGGTTTTCTCCTGTGTCAGGCGCCGCGGATCAGGCCTTCTGGGCCCGCGCGAACAGCGCCGCGGCAATGATGATGATGAGACCTTTGATCATCAGCTGCGCCTGAACGGGCAGGCCGAGGATGATCACGATGTTGAAGATGAGGACGAGGATGAGGGCGCCGGCGGCGGCGCCCCAGAGCGTCCCGCGCCCACCCGTGAGGGCGACGCCGCCGATGACGCAGGCGACGATGGCGTCGAGCTCATAGCCCCGGCCGACCCAGTTATCGACGGTGCCGACGAAGCCCACGAGGAAGAGCCCCGCGATCCCCGCCATGACGGACGAGACCATGTAGCAGGCGATGATGACCCGGTCGGACCGGATGCCGACGAGGTCCGCCGCCGCCGGATTGCCGCCGGTGATGTAGATCTTCCGCCCGAAGCTCGATTTATGCAGCAGCCAGCCGAGGACACCGAAGCAGAGCGCGAAGGCCAGCACATTGACCGGCAGGCCGAGGATCTGCCCCGCGCCGAGAAAGCGGAAGCCCTCGGGCAGCGACCCGGAGGGGGAGCCTTGGGTGTAGTAGAAGCGGACCCCCTGCAGCACGATCATCATGGCGAGTGTGGCCAGGAACGGCGAGACGTTGCGCTTCGTCACGAGAAGCCCGTTGATCAGGCCGACCAGGGCCGAGACCACGATAGCGGCTGCGAAGATCACCGGGATCATCGCGTCGGAGGTTGCGTTGAAGGCCGTTGCCAGCACCGCGACGCTGGCCATCAGCGAGGCGACCGAGAGATCGAGCCCCCGCACCAGGATCACGAAGGCCTGACCCAGCACCACGAGCGCCAGAGGGGCCGCCTGCGTCAGGATATCCTGCAGGTTATTGGGCGAGAGGAACGAAGGTTGCACCGCCGTCGCCACCGCCATGAGTGCCACGAGCGCGATGGGCACGGCAAACTGCTGAAGCTTCGCCAGGATCGGCTCGCCACCGGGTTTTGCTGCGATCTCGGTCATAGCTTCTTCCCCTTGTGGACGTAGATCGAGACGGCGAAGATGATGATCAGCCCCTGGATGACCCACTGGATGAAGGTCGAAACATTCATGTAATTCAGGAGGTTGCTGAGCAGCGAGATCAGGAAGACACCCAGCAAGACGCCGAGGATATTGCCCTTGCCCCCGCCCAGGATGAGCCCGCCGAGGATAACCGGCGTGATCGAGGCGAGCGTGATCGGATCGCCCACCCGCGGGTCTCCGACGCCGGTGCGGCTGACGAAATAGGCCCCTGCCATGGCCGCGAAGAAGCCGCTCGCCGAATAGGCCATCAGCGTGATGCGGTTCGAGCGGATGCCCGTCAGGCGCGCGGCCTCGGGGCTGCCGCCGACGGCATAGAAGGCGCGCCCCGTGGGCGTGTAGCGCAGGAAGCCCCAAGCGAGCGCGAAAGAGAGGAGCATCACGAGGCCCGAGATCGGCATCACCCCGCCGATGCGGCCATAGGCGAACTCCTCGAACCAGAAGGGCACGCCACCCGTCGGCTGAAGCGTGAAGATCAGGACCGCGCCGTTCAGGATCGAAGCGGTGCCGAGGGTGACGATCAGCGGATGCACCCCCGTCTTGATCGTCACATAGCCGTTGATGAAGCCGATGAAGGCGCCGAAGGCGAGCGTGCCGAAGATCATCGGGATCATCAGCGCCGGGTGCAGCTCCACGACCGTGGCCATCAGCACCGTCGAGGCGGTGACGATCGCGCCGATGGAGAGGTCGATCCCGCCCACGATCACCACCAGCGCCTGGCCGAGGCTGGCAAAACCGAGGGCCGCCGCCTGCTCCAGCACGTTGGTGAAGTTGCGCAGCGTCCCGAACCGGTCGCTGAGGGTGAAGCCCGCGATCACCACCGCCGCCAGCAGCAGCACGACGATGATCAGCGAGGGGTCGAGCGGTAGCCGCCTTATGGGCCGTATCGCTGGCCCTGAGGCTCCGTCCGCGCTCTCGATATGCGCCATTCTATCCTCCCATTACCCGTTCTGGGGGTCCGCTCTCGGGTCTGATTTTCGCCCAGTGTTCTGGTGCGCGTTCTGGTGCGGTCAGGCTGCGTCGGCGCCTGCCGAGGCGGTCGCGTACTGCATGATCGTCTCTTCGTTGATGTCGCCGCCGGTGACTTCGCCGGTGATCAACCCCTCGCGCATGACGAGGACGCGGCTGCAGAGGCCCACGATCTCGGGCAGCTCCGAGGAGATCACGAGGATGCCAACCCCCTCATCCGCGAGCTTGCGGATGATCTCATAGATCTCGACCTTGGCGCCCACGTCGACGCCGCGGGTCGGCTCGTCGAGGATCAGCACGCGGCGGCAGGCACGGGTCCAGCGGCCGAAGAGGATCTTCTGCTGGTTCCCGCCCGAGAGCTGCTTGACCCCGTACTTCGGGCCCGGGATGGCGATGCGGAAGCGCCTTATCTCGTCCTCCGCCGCCAGGATCTCATGGCCGCGATCGAGGCCGAGGGGGGTGGTGAACTCGGGCAGGACGGGGGCGGTGACGTTGGCCGCCATGTCGAGGAGCATCATCAGCCCCTCGCCCTTGCGATCCTCCGTCAGGAAGCCGAGGCCGCGGTCGATGGCGGCGCGCGGGGTGGGCGTGTTGAAGGCCTCACCCCCCAGCGTCACGGCGCCGTCGGTGCGGGGCATCGAGCCAAAGATCGCATGCGCGACCTCCGACCGGCCGGCGCCGACGAGGCCCGCGAGCCCGAGGATCTCGCCCGGATAAAGGTCGAAGGAGACGTCCTTCACCTTCGGCGGCGCCTGCAGATCGCGCACCGTCAGGACCGGGGCGGTATCGGCATGGGGGCCCTTCTTCACCGGGAAGATGTCGGCGAGCTCGCGGCCCACCATCATGGCGACGAGCTGATCGCGGTTGAGGTCCCCGATCTCGCGCGTGCCAACGTATTGGCCATCCTTCAGCACGGTCACCCGGTCGGCGATGGCGAAGATCTCCTCCAGACGGTGGGAGATGTAGATGATGCAGACGCCCTGATCGCGGAGCCGTTTGACGCGATCGAACAGCAGCTCCGCCTCGCGCCCGGAGATCACGGCCGTGGGCTCGTCGAGCACCAGGAGCTTCGTGTCCCCCACCAGCGCCTTCGCGATCTCGACCATCTGCTGGTCGGCGACGCTCAGGTCCTTGATCAGCGCGCGCGGATCGAGGTGGTGGCCGAGACGGTCGAGCGCCTCCGCCGCACGGGCATACATGGTCCGGTAGTCGATGAGGCCGAAGCGGCCCCTCGGCGCCTCTCCGATGAAGATGTTCTCGGCGACCGTCATCTCCGGGAACAGCATCAGTTCCTGGTAGATGATGTGGATGCCGGCGTCCTTGGCCTCCTTGGGCAAGGACCAGGCGCGGCGTTCGCCGTCGAACTCTATGGTGCCGGCCTCGGGGATATAGGCACCGGCCATGGTCTTGATGAGCGTGGACTTGCCTGCGCCGTTCTCACCGAGAAGCGCGTGGATCTCGCCTGCGCGGGCCTCGAAGGTGACGTTGTCGAGGGATTTGACGCCAGGGAAAACCTTGGTGATGCCGTCGAGCCTGATCATGGGACACCTCGCGAGCCTGGAGTACGAGCGTGGGAGAAAAGCCCGGCCCGGATCGCGCCGGGCCGGGAACTGCGCCGGGAGGAGGCGTCAGTTCGGGAGGACGACCGAGAAGGTGTCCGGATCGTAGTCGGGGATGCCGCTGCCCATGATCAGCTCACCCGGGCGGTCGACGGCGACATAGTCCGGCAGCATCACATCGGCCGAGATCGAGCGGGTCTCATGGCCCGGCGAGATCACGACCTGGAAGTTCACGTCGAGGCGCTGCGGGACGGGCGTGCCTTCGAGGACGTCCATGGCGAGGCCAACGGCGGCCGCCCCGATCGAGGGCGTGTAGTCGATGCCGGCAAACGGGAAGCCATGCTCATGGGCAAGCTGGTACATGCCGTTCAGGTCACCACCGGTGTGCGGCGGGATGTCGGCACCGGTGACGCCCGCACCGATGAAGGCCTCTACCGAGCCCGAGCCCTGGAGGCCGCTATCCGCCCAGACGCCGTCGATGTTCTCGGCACCCTCGCGCTGGATCACCGCTGCCATGATCTGGCGGCCGTTGGCGGGGCTCCAGCCAGTGTACTGCGTGTCTACGATCTCGATGCCGGGGAACTGCGCAAAGACCTCCTTGGCGGCCTGCAGGCGCATCTCGGCGGGGCTGGCGCCGGCCTTGCCCGGGAGCAGCACGATCCGGCCCTCACCACCCAGCGTCTCGGCCATCCAGGTGGCGCTCATGCGGGCCAGCGCCGTGTCCGAGGCCGTCACGAAGCTGACGAAGTTTTCGTCGGTCTCCACGCGGCGGGCGACGGTCACGACCGGAACGCCACGGCGCATCGCGCGGCCGAGGATCGGGTCGAGAGCATCGGCGGTCGCCGGGTTGACCAGCAGCAGGTCGATATCCTGCTCCATCAGGTCCTGGATGTCCGAGATCTGCTTGGTCGGGTCGCCATTCGCATCCGTCACGATGAAGCGCGCGATCTTGTCGGCGTTCTGCGACACGCCGTACTGGATCGAGTGGTAGAAGGTGCCAAGCCAGCCGTCGCCCTGCGAGGCGTTGGAGAAGCCGATGGTAAACGGTCCTTCGCCGGCATAGTCCGCCGTCTCGACGACCTTGTTGAAGTTCGGGTTCCAGAGGAACGTGCGCGGCAGGCCTTGGTAGCCATCATCGGCGGCAGCGACAGCCGGGGCGAGGGCAAGCGTCGCGCCAATGGCGATTTTGCTAAGCATTGCAGACATAGTCGATCCTCCCATCAGATCTGGGTTGTTGAGCGTCTTGGTTTGTTGGGGTGGGTGGGGCCGTCAGCCGACGGCGCCCTCCGCTTTCACGATCTTCACGTTGGACGTGTCGCGGCCCTGGTGCTGCTCGGCGGCGAAGCCGGCGGCATAGTCGTCGCGCACCGCCTGAGGCGCGGTCGGCACCGGCGGGAAGTCCCACCAGCCCACCACGTTGGAGGCGGCGATGCTGACATCGCGGGTGATCGGCACTTCGACGAGGGCGGGGCCACCGCTCTCGAGTGCGGCCTTGATCGTCGCGCCGATCTCGTCGACCCGGCCAACCTGTTTGGCAAAGTCGAAGCCGAAGGACTTCGCCAGTGCCGGGAACTGCACCGAGTAGGGCTCGGCATTGGCCCCGTGGTTGGCGCCATGGGTCGAGAACTCGGAGATGATGTTGCGCCCCATGAGCGCATCCTGCCCATCGCGGATCGAGATGTAGCCCGCGTTGTTGAGCACCAGGAAAACGACCGGGATGTTATAGGCCACGCAGGTCGCGAGCTCTTGCATACACATCATGAAGTCGCCATCGCCGATGATGCAGACGACGGGCGCCTCCGGCTTGGCGAGCTTCGCGCCGATGGCCGCCGGCAGGGCGAAGCCCATGGGCGAGTAGCTGCCCGGCGTGATGTGGGTGCGCGGCTCGTAGATCGGGAAGTCCTGCTTGGTCGAGCTCTGCGGATGTCCCGAGCCGACAGTGACGATGCCGTGGCGCGGCAAGACTTTCCGCAACTCCCGCAAGGTCGTCAGCATCGTCGTCGGGATTTTGTCATGGGAGCGGCGGGGCTCCATGATCGTGTTCCACTCGGCCCAGAGACTGGCGAGCCGGCTGTGGTGGGTGCGCCGCTCATAGGCCTTGCGCGCCTGCTCGTCCGAGATGCCCGCGTCGATGTCCTCGAGGGTCAGCGCGATGTCCGCGACGATCCCGCATTCGACAGGGTAGTTCTTGCCGATCTCGCGCGGGTCGATATCGACATGGATGAGCTTGCTGCCCGGGATCGAGAAGCTCACGCCCTTGCGCCAGGACGAGGCCGACCAATCGGTGAACTTGCAGCCGAGCGACATGACGACATCCGCCTCGGAGGCAATGGTGTTGCCCGTGAGCGAGCCCGGCCAGCCGACCGTGCCGGCGTTCATCGGATGATCCTCAGGCAGCGCGCCCTTGCCGTTCCAGGTGAAGACGACGGGGATGCCGAGGCGCTCGACCAGCCGCTTCAATGCCGGTGAGGCATTGGAGGTGATCGCCCCCCCGCCCGCGACGATGCAGGGGCGTTCGGCGCTCAAAAGCAGCGCGATGGCGGCCTCGATGGCGCTGCTCTCGGCCCTTTGGCGCCCAGTCGGCAGGCGTTTCGAGAGGTCCTGCAGGTCGATATCCGTCTCCGCGGACTGCACATCGAGCGGAATGTCCACATGCACGGGGCCGGGGCGGCCGGTCATCATGGCGTTGAACGCACGGTGCATGATGAAGGCCGCGCTATCGGCGGTCTGCATCTCGAAATTGCGCTTGGTCACATGGTCGGTGACTTTGATGAAGTCCGGCGCGTTCTCGCGGTCGAGCTCCTGCATCACGCCGTGGCCGCGCATATGGGTCGAGACGGCGCCCGTCAGCAGCAGGAGAGCGGTCGAGTCGCAATGGGCGTTGGCCAGACCCATGATCGTATTGGCCGCCCCGGGCCCAATCGAGGTGCAGGCCGCGATGGGCTGGCCCGTGACCCGGTAATGCGCATCCGCGACATGGACGGCGGCCTGCTCGTGCATCGTCTGCACGACGGGGATGTCGGAGCCGGGATCGTTGAAGGCATCGATGAGGTTCCAGTTCCCGTGCCCCGGAAGGCCCGTGATGTAGGGGACGCCATAAGCCTTAAGCGCCCGACCGATGAGGTGGCCGACGGTCTTCATGCCGCAAATTCCTCCCTTATTGCGCAAGTTTTCTGGAATATTGCGGGAAGGTTCAGATCTCGTCAATCGTTTTCTTGCTAGATTTTTGAGCAGAACCGTCTCGAATGAGCACAGTGAGCGATGGTCCGCCATGGTGCAGCGCCGAAGGATCACAGCGAACTTGAATGCTTCCGGGAACTTGCGGAAAGTGCGCTTAGGGTTCGCGTGGGCGCACCGTGAGTTGCCGGGAAAGAACGCAATGGCCGTCAAAGTGACGCTTCGAGATGTGGCCGCTGCTGCTGGCGTTGCCGAATCGACCGCCTCGCGCGCGCTTGCGGGCAGCGGTCAGCTCTCAGCCGACACGCGGCAGCGGATCATCGATGCGGCCGCGCAGCTGGGCTACGAGACGGGCGGCAAGCTGGCGCCACAGCCCCTGGATGCGCCGCGCCGCCGAGGTGTGATCGGGGTGGTCGTTGCTGCGCTCAACAACTCCTTCTACCCCTATCTGGTCGACCGGCTGCATAACGACCTCGACGACCTTGGCTTCGACATGGTGCTGATCATCGACGAGATCACGCGCGATCGGGCGGGCCGGAAGCTGCGCACCCTGATCGACACGCTCGATGGCGTGATCGTCACGACGGCCATGATCGGCTCTCCCATGGTGGACTTTCTCGTGGATCGCGGTGTCCCCACCGTCTTGGCGATCCGATCCAACATGCAAAACACCGCCCATGTCGTGGAGAGTGACAACATCGCAGCCGGCGCGGAGGCCTTGGCGCATCTCGTCTCGCTGGCGCACCGCCGTATCGGGCTCCTCATGGGCCCCGCCAACACCTCGACAACGGTTGGTCGCCTGCAGGGCGCGCGCATGGTTCTGGAGCGCTCGGGCCTCACCGTCGATGACGACCTGGTCTTCCATACCGAGTTTACCCATGAGGGGGGCTATTCGGGCTGCGTGCAGTTGATGCGCGCCGCGAAGCCGCCCTCGGCGCTTTTCTGCGCGAACGATGTGATTGCCATCGGCGCGCTCGATGCCGCCCGCAAGATGGGGATCGACGTGCCGGGGGCGCTCTCGATCATCGGTGTGGACGACATACCCATGGCGAGCTGGAGCATGATCTCGCTGACGACCGTGCGCCAGCCAATTGGAGAGATCGGCGCCATGGCGGCAAAGCTCGTCTCAGAAGCGGTCGCGCAGGGTACCGTGTTGGAGCCCAAGAGCCATATCTTCCCGACAAACCTCCTAGTCAGAGCCACAACCGGCCCGGCGAAGACCGGCTAGCGCGCGCTTCGCCTGATGTTCACCGCGGGAGCAGCACCCGATCCTGCCAGGACATCGACGCCGCAATCTCCTCTTCCAGCCAGGCGGTGAAGGCCGAGACGCTCGGTTTGCCTAAGCGCTCTGACAGTTCGACGATCCAGAAGTATCGATGTCGCGTCTCCAGCCCGTCGAAAAGCCGGATCAGCTGCCCGTTGGCGAGGTAATGGGCGATCTGCGGCGGCCCGGCCAAGGCGACGCCCTGTCCGGCAAGGACCGCTTCGATCAGGCTGTTATGATCGTCGAAGGTCAGCCCACGCCGCGTGGTGATCTGTTCCAGCCCGACCTCGCGGAGCCACTCGTCCCAATGGGTGAGCTTGCCGTATCGTCCCGAAAGATAGAGCAGATCGTGCTTGTGCAGGGCATCGAGGGAACGGTCACTGCCTCGCCTCTCGAGATAGTCCGGGCTGCAGACGGGGAAGCGGCGCACCTGGACGAGGCGCTTGGCCTGCACACCCCGCCACGAGCCATCGCCATAGCGAAGCGCGACGTCGATCCCCTCTGCCTGCAAGTCGACATAGGCGTCCGAGATCTGGAACCGAATGTCGATGTCGGGGTGACGCATCCGAAAGCGATGGATCCGCGGCATGAGCCAATGCGAGGACATTCCCTGGCTCACCGAAACCGACAGCTGATTGCCTTCCGAAAGCGCCGCAACCCGATCGAGCGCGATGGCGATATCGCTGAACGAGCGTGCGATGGACTGTGCAAGGATCTCGCCGGCGCGCGTGAGCCGTAGCCGACGGTGGAGCCGTTCGAAGAGACGGACGCCGAGATGGGCTTCCAGCAGTTTCACCTGATTGCTGACGGCGACACGGGTCGTGCCGAGCTCGAGCGCAGCCCTCGAGAAGCTGAGCTGTCGGGCCGCAACATCGAAGACGACGAGCGAGTTCGCCGAGGGCGTTTTCCTCAGAAGGCTCGGCACGATGACGGCTCCTCTGGATCGTCGCGAAGCCGGCGCGGAGACACGCGCTGCGCGGGTCGTTAGCGTAAGTTTTTCTTTGCTTAAAGTAAAGTTCTTTCCCGGTTGAGCAGAGTGCTGCGTCACGCGAGCTTTCCTGGCGCGACCCTTGCGGGTTTGGCGAGGGGCGGAGCGGGTACGGGCATAGCGATGGCGACAAGTCAGCAGCGCGGCGCATCCAGGCGCAGGCGTCGGAGCACCGAAGCGGGCGCCAGCGGGCGCGATGGCGCCTGGGAGGCCGCTTGGGGCGCCCCAAAGGGCGGCATCGATGCGCCCTTCAAGAACCGCCTGCCAGCCTTTGATATCCTGAGTGCCGACGAGCTGGAGACGGTCCACAACGCCTCCTGCCGAGTGCTCGAGACCCGAGGCATCGCCTTTCGCGGGGACGAGACGGCGCTCGAGCTCTGGCGCGCCGCCGGGGCGTCGGTCGAGGGCGAGGTGGTGCGGATCCCGCAGGAGCTTGTCGAAGGGCTTCTCGCCAAGGCGCCTGAGACCTTCGTCCAGCATGCACGGACGCCGTCGCGGAGCGTGCGGTTCGGCACGGACAACATGGTCTTCTCGCCACTCTTCGCCTCGCCCTATGTGCGCGATCTTGAGAACCGGCGGCGTGAGGCGACGCTGGCGGACCTGCATGATCTTCTGCGCCTGACGCAGATGTCGGCGCATCTGAACTATGGGGGCGCGCAGATCTGTGAGCCGATGGATGTGCCGGCGCCGAAGCGGCATCTCGAGATGGTGCGCGGTCATCTGACGCTGTCCGAGAAGCCCTTCATGGGCGATGCGCGGGCGCCCTGGCGCGCCGTGGATTCATTCAAGATGTGCGAGATCGTCTTCGGTGAGCAGTTTGCCCGCGAGAACGTGGTGCTGCTCGGGCTCGTGACCGCGTCATCCCCGCTTCTCTGGGACGCCTCCATGTTGGGCACGCTCGCGTACTACGCCCGCATGGGCCAGGCACTCCTGATCACGCCCTTCATCATGCAGGGTGCGAACACGCCGGTGACGATTGCGGGATCGCTCGTGCAGGCGAATGCGGAGGCGATGGCGGGGATGGCCTATTGCCAGCTCGTGCGCCCCGGCACCCCGGTCATCTACGGCTGCTCGCTCGCCACGGTTTCGATGAAGAGCGGCGCCCCCCGTTACGGCACGAGCGAGATCGCACGGCTGACCTTCGCCATGGGACAGCTCGCGCGGCGCTACCGCGTGCCCTATCGCATTGGCGGTGTGCGCAATGGCGCGATGGAATCCGATACCACCGCCGGCAGCCAGAACGCCATGACCATGATGCCCGCCGTGATGGCGCATGCGAATTTCGTCCTGCATGCCGTCGGCTGGCTCGAGAACTCGATGTCCGTGAGCTTCGCCCAGTTCATCCTTGATCTCGACCAGCTTGCCCTCCTCCAGGAGTTCGCCAAGGGCATCACGATCGATGAGGAGACCCTCGCGCTCGACGCCATCGCCGTGGCAAAGCCCGGTGGCGACTACTTCTCGAACCCCCATACCGTGCGACACTACCGTTCGGCCTTCATCGAGCCGATGCTGCCCTCCTGGGGAAGCTATGAGGCCTTCGAGGCGGCCGGCTCGCCCCGCGCCATCGATGGCGCCCTCGGCTGGGCCCGCCGCGCGCTCGACGCCTATGAGCCGCCCCCGCTCGACATCGCCATCCGCGACGCGCTCGACGCCTTCGTGGCGCGCCGGATGGCCGAGCTGCCCGACATCGAGACCTGATCGATCCACCGACGAAGAGACGACCTCCAACGAAACCGGGGAGAGGAACAATGAAGACGCATGCCGACAGCGCGATGACGCGCTTTGCCCTCCATCATCTGCACCAAGGCGCTTCGCGGCGTCATGTGATGAAGATGCTGCTGGCCTCGGGCGCGGGGCTTGCCGGCTCGACGCTGGTGCTCGGCACCGCGACGCGAGCCCGTGCCGCGATACCGAAGAGCGGCGGGCACCTTCGGGTCGGCATCCGCGCAGGCTCAACTTCCGACAGCTTGAACCCCGCGACCTTCACCAACGGGTTCATCCGAACTGTCGCCTATGGGATGTGCAACGGCCTCTTCGAGATCCGCGCCGACAACTCGCTGGGCGGTGAGCTGATCGAGAGCTGGGAGGCCAAGCCCGGCGCTGCAGAATGGGTGTTCAAGGTCCGCCAGGGCGTGGAGTTCCACAACGGCAAGGCGCTGAGCGCCGATGACATCATCGCCTCGATCAACCATCACCGCGGCGAGGACACCATCTCGGGTCTCAAAGGGCCGTTGAGCAGCATCGCCGAGATCCGGAAGCAAGACGATTTCACCATCGCGGTCACGCTGCAGGCCGGAAACGCCGATTTCCCCTTCGTCTTCACCGACTATCGCCTCGTCGTCATGCCGGCGAGCGCGGACGGCACGCTCGACTGGAAGGCGCAGGTCGGCACGGGCGGCTATGTGCTCAAGAGCCTTGAGCCCGGCGTCAGCGCCGAGATGGAGCGTTTCCCGGGCTACTGGCGGCAGGGTCAGGCGCATGTCGAGAGCGCGCGCATTCTCGTCGTGCCAGATGCGGGCACGCAGCAGACGGCCCTTCTCACCGGTGAGCTCGACGTCATCGATCAGGTCGACTTCAAGAGCCTCAACCTCCTGAAGGCCAGCCCGACGATCAAGGTGATCGATACGGTCGGCGCGCGGCACTTTACCTTTCCGATGAACACGCAGGCAGAGCCCTTCGCAAACAACGATCTGCGGCTTGCGCTGAAGCATGGGATCGATCGTGAGGCGATGCTGAAGACGGTGCTGCGCGGCTACGGCACACTCGGCAACGACCATCCGGTGGCCCCGAGCCAGCAGTTCTTCGCCGCCGATATCGAGCAGCGAGCCTATGATCCGGACAAAGCGACGTTCCATCTGAAGAAGGCGGGCCATGACGCCATCTCCCTGTCGCTCAGCGTGAGCGACTCGCTCTATCCCGGCGCCGTCGATGGGGCCGTCCTCTATAAGGAGAAGCTAGACCCCATCGGCATTGACCTTGAGGTGCTGCGCGAGCCGGGCGACGGCTACTTCTCGAACGTCTGGATGAAGAAGCCCTTCGTCGCCTCCTTCTGGGGGGCGCGCCCGACTGCCGATCTGATCCTGTCGACCGCCTATATGTCGGGCGCGCCCTGGAACGATAGCTTCCTCGACAATGAGCGCCTGACAGGCCTGATCACGGGCGCGCGCTCCGAGATCGACGAGGCAAAGCGCGCCGAGATGTACCGCGAGATCCAGATGATCCTGCGAGACGAGGGCGGCACGGTGATCCCGATCTTCGCCAACAACGTCTTCGCGGTCTCCGACAAGATCGGACATCCGGAGGCCGTGGCCGGCAACTGGGAGCTCGACGGCGGCAGGCTCCTCGACCGTTGGTGGTTCGCATGAAGAAGCCCCCGGCCGGATGCGGGAGAGGCCGTGGACAGAACTGCGCACCACGAGGCAGCCCTGCGTTCGGCCCACGCATGGCCTCTCCATCGGAGCGGCGCGCGCGGTTCTGCGCCTCGCCGGCGAGGGCTTGCGGCGTGGCCTGAGGCTTCTATCAGGTGCGTTGGGATCGTGGCAGCGCCATGGCGTCCATCTACCGAAGGCACCGCGCGTCTCACCCCTCCGTCCGGCGCTTGAGGCCAAAGCAGATCCGGGTCCCTTCGGCACGCTGCCTTACACGCCTCGTCGCATCGTCACTTCGGTATCGAACGGGCGCGTCGCTGCCGTCATGTCGCCCGCTGAAGGGGTGTCAAAGGGCTGCGCGCATCTGGTGGCCTTCGCCGAAGGTGAGGCGGACTTTGGTGACGGAGGTCTCGCCGTTCCAGGTCAGGCGGTCGAGCACGAAGAGGGCGGTGCCGGCTGCGCAGGCGAGAGCGTCGGCCTCTTCATCGTTCGCATTGGTCGCGGAGAACACGATCTCGCCGTGGGTGTAGGGCGTGTGCTTCAGCAGCCATTCGTTCCCGCTCGTCTCGGTGAAGGGCTCGTCCGCCGCATTCGGGGCCGCCGCGAGATTGATCCAGCGATCCTCCAGCGCATAGGGCTTTGCATCGGCCATATGCAGCGCCTTGAGATAGAGAAGCAGCGCATCCGGGGCGGTCGCCATCGCCGCGGCGGTAGCGCGGGGCGGGGCCGCAAGCCGGCGCTCGATCAATCGGTGCTGATAGCGCTCACCCCGGTTTTCGACGTCCTGGCGAATGACCGCGATATCGAAGACCGCTTTGGCGACGGGCTGCTCAGCGACACGGGTGCC
>JBCCLX010000048.1:0-16285 GCA_039026635.1 Pseudomonadota bacterium | reverse complement strand
GGTCTCTTCGAGCGCGCCGACGGTGGTGGCGAAGAGGCGCTGGCTGGTCTCGGCGGGGGCAAGGAAGACGGCGTTGCCCTCAGCACCGGCGCTCGCCCAGGCCGCACCGAAATCGCCCTGCCAGGCTGCGTCGATCTCGCCCGCCAGTCGCGACAGATCGCCGGCGACGGCCGCGACATAGGCGCAGCGGAAGGCAGGTTCGAGCGCTTCCGGCCCATCGTCGTTGAACAGGAGCCGTTCGATCGCCGGCAGCCCGCGGCCGCCCACGGAGATCGCCGCAAAGGCCGCGGGATCGTCCACAGGTGCGTTCTCGGTGGCCATGATCCGCTCGACAGTGCGCCCCACGGTGCCGCGACTGTCCGGCCAGAAGGCCACCTGGAGCACACGGCTCTCCGCCTCGATGGGCCCGAAACGCAGGTGCTGGATGGCCATCCAGGCGTCCCAGGTCTCCTGAAAGCGGGCGCTCAGGGCCGCGGGATCGACGTCACCGCAGGCCGGCGGGGCGGCGG
Source organism: Pseudomonadota bacterium (assembly GCA_039026635.1). Classification (GTDB taxonomy): domain Bacteria; phylum Pseudomonadota; class Alphaproteobacteria; order Rhodobacterales; family Rhodobacteraceae; genus Thermohalobaculum. The sequence continues at coordinate 15,776 of JBCCLX010000048.1, read as the reverse complement.
CAACGAGCGCGTCCGTCGCCGCGACAAAGCCCGCCGTCCCCGGCAGAACCGTGCCCTCGAGCACCCGGGCGGCCGCGGCGCTGTGATCGGTCTCAGCCCTGGCGGCGCCGGCCGACAGCGCGACGGCCAGGGCAAGAGCCAGCGCTCGATCAACCGTGGGGGCCAGAACGTCGGTCAAGGCGCGGGTGCGGGCAGGGCTGCGCATCAGAGGCTCTCCAAAAAGCGGATCAAGGCCGCGCGATCGGCGGGCGGCATGGCAACGACCTGGTCGCGCGCTGCCTCTGCCTCGCCACCGTGCCACAGCACGGCTTCGAGCAGCGAGCGAGCGCGACCGTCATGCAGGAAATAGCTATGCCCGCTTACGGCCTCCGTCAGCCCAATGCCCCAAAGGGGAGGCGTGCGCCATTCCCGGCCCGTTGCACGGCCCTCGGGTCGATTGTCAGCAAGCCCCTCGCCCATGTCATGCAGCAGCATATCCGTGTAGGGCCAGATCAGCTGGAAGCTCTGCTCCGGCTGGCCATCGAGCCTGTGGGTCACGTGTTTTGGCACATGACAGGCGATGCAGCCGGTCTCGTAGAAGACGCGTTTGCCAGCGAGGACCTGCGGATCATCGATGTCGCGTCGTGCCGGTACGGCGAGGTTGCGGCTGTAGAAGACCACGAGGTCGAGCGCGTGATCCTCGATCTCCAGAGCCCCCCCATGGGGCGCGTTGCGACAGGCAGGCTGATCGGCCGTGCAATCGCCCCAGCCGTCTCGGTGGAGCGAGGTGGAGATCCCGATATCGCCGGCGAAGGCGGAGGCGGATTGGGAGCGCATGGTGGGCTGGCCACCCTTAAGCCCGAAGCGGCCGAGCATGGGTTCGCCGTATTCCTCGGACCAGACGATCGAGGCGCGCCCGGAGATCCCGTCGCCATCGGCGTCTTCGGGATCGGCGAGCGCCAGGATGTCGGCCGCCGGGATCGCCTCCAACAGGCCGAGCCCGATCATCTGGGGCGCGACGCGGGGCGACAGGCGGGCATCCTCACCGAGCGGGCCATAGGCGAGATTTTTCGTGCGCCAGAGGGGCCGGCGCAGAGAGGCCGTTTCGCCGCCTGAGAGGGGGACCTCGATCTCCTCCCAGTCGACGCCCAGCCGGAATTCGGCCGGCACGCCGGCAACCGAGAAGTCCTGCAGCTGCCCGCCATAGACCGGATGGGGCGCGTCGGGGAGCGTGCCGGGAATGCGCGGATCGGCGGGTGCGTCGTAGGGCACTGAGATGCGTAGGAGGAGCGAGACCGCGTTGTCATCGGGTCCCTCAGGCGGATGCCCGCGCCCGTCTTTCAAATGGCAGCGCTGGCAAGAACGGGCATTGTAGAGCGGGCCCAGCCCATCGGAGGCCTGCGTCGAGGCCGGCGCGGAGACCCAGAGCTTCTTGAAGAGCCCGTTGCCGACCTTGAAATCGAGCTCGCGCTCAAACGGCATATTGGCCGAGGACTGCGAGAAGGCATGCGTGTTGAGGTAGCCGAACCGGGTGGCAGCGCCAGCCGGGCGTTCCTCGTAGGTTTCCGGTGCCTCGAAAGTTGTCGTCGGCGCGATCACGCGGGCGATCCGTTCGGCCTCTGCCGCGGTGCGGGGGACGACCGGCAGATGCGGATCACCAAGGGACAGATCGCGATCCGCTGGCGCCATGGCAGCGCCCAAGGCCAGGAGGGTTGCGCCGATCGCTACCCCGGTCGTGAGCTGTTTTCTCATCTCGGCTTCTGCCCTTCTTGTATTCGCACCGTTCCAGCAACTCCCTCACATGTCTACTAAAATAGTCGGACATCCAGCCGCGCGCTGCAAGGCCACAGCAGCGCGAAAAATCGTCACCGTTCTTTCAGAATCTAGCCGGAAGTTGGCTCCGAGAGGGTTGACTAAGCCGACTTAGAACTATTCTAAGAAGGGAGCAAGCCAGCCGACGGCGCCGATCTCACGTGCGCCCAGCAAGCCAGCACAGATTGTATCTTTAGGAGACCTCACCGATGTCGAACCTCGCTACCGAGCTCGAATCCAATGCCCTCGAAGCCATCATCGATGGTCTCACTCAGGCTCTCGCTGAAACCGCCGTCACGACGATGAAGGCGCAGAACTACCACTGGAACGTGACTGGCATGGCTTTCGGCCCGCTGCACGACCTGTTCCAGAAGATCTACGAGGACCATTTCGAGGGTCAGGACGAACTGGCCGAGCGGATCAAGGCGCTCGACGGCCATGCCGAAGGCCGGTTGGGAGAGCTTCTCAAGCGCTCCAAAGTCGAAGAATGCGACGGCCGCATCAAGGCCGAAGAGATGATCGGCAAGATGGCGGCTGATCAGGAGATCCTGGCCGGCACGATGAGTGCCCTGGCCCAGGCCTCCGAAGCCAATGGCGACCTGCTCACTCAGGACCTCGCGATCCAGCGCGGCACGGTCCATGAGAAGTTCGCCTGGTTCCTGCGCTCGCATCTGAAGTGAGCGCCTGATCGATCAGCATCGGGGCGGGCATCGGCTCGCCCCGATCGCGTCATGCATCCGTCGTCTCGTCGAGCGGACAGGCGACGCCGGCTTTCAGGCATTCGCGCCGATAGGCCGCCGCCCAGCCCAAGAACTTGCCGCCCAACGCAGCCTGCTGCTCTTGGATCATCGCCAGGAACGCGCGCTGCGCCTCAAGGCTCGTCTGACCGTTCCATTCGGCTTTCTGCCGCTCGGTCATCGAGCATCCGATGCAGTGTCGGCCTTTGAGCTTGTGCTTGCAGACATCGATGCAGGGCGATGGGATCTTCGTCACGGTGGACCTCCTGGCTGGCAGGGCCTGCGATGAACCGCAGGCCCGCTGGCGATGGGTGCTTTACTGGAAGACGGCCGACGGATTGTCGAGGCTGTCCGAGCCTTCGAAGGCGATGGCTTCAAGACCGAGCGTCGAGACCGCCCGCTCGATGTCGCGGGTCTGAGCGACCAGCGCATCGATAGCCGTCTGGATCAGCGCACCGCCCGTCTCGTTGGCCGGGTCCAGCATCTGATCATAGGCCATGCCGGCCTCCGCCGTCGTCTTGATGGCGCCCAGCGCCACCATCGTGGCGTTCAGGCTCGCCATCAGGCGCGCGTCCGTCTCCGCATCGCTCTCTGCCACCAGATCCGAAAGGGACGGTCCCTCCACCACCGTGCCATCGATGCGCACATAGCGGCCCACATAGACGTTGCGGATGCCGAGCCCGTCGTAGAAGTGGCTGTTGTGGGTATTGTCGGCGAAGCAGTCATGCTCCTCCTCGGGATCGTTGAGCAGGAGGCCGAGTTTCATACGCTCGCCGGCCTGCTCGCCATAGGAGAGCGAGCCCATCCCCGTCAGCATGGAGATGATCGCGCCTGAGTCTCCTTTGGCCTCCAGTTCAGCCCGCGCCTCCCCGCCCGGCGCCCAGGCCGCGGCCATCCACTCCAGATCCGAGATCGTCAGATCAGTGGCGACTTTCAGGTACTGCGCGCGACGGTCGCAATTGCCGTTGGTGCAGTTGGCCGTGTCGAAATCCGTCGCCGGACGCTCGCCAGCGCCGGGGCCGGTGCCATTCAGATCCTGCCCCCAGAGCAGAAACTCGACCGCGTGATAGCCGGTGGTCACATTCGCCTCGATCGCATCGAGCTCATGCAGCTCTTCGATCAGCGCCGGCGTGATCTCGGTGGCATCAATCGTCCGGCCCGAGACTTCGAGCGAGGTCGAACCGACGATGTTGAGGCTGCCATAGGGGTTCTCGTCGGTCGCGCCGCCAAAGGCGACGTAGTCGATCAGGCCTTCGTCGAGCGGCCAGGCGTTCACCTTGCCCTCCCAATCATCCACGATGGCGTTGCCGAAACGGTAGACCTCAGTCTGCTGATACGGCACGCGGGCGGCGAGCCAGGCGGCCCGAGCGTCAGCGAGTGTCTTCTCCGAGGGCTCGGCGATGAGCGCGTCCACGGCATCGCCGAGACGCTTCGCCGCCGTCACGCTGTCGGCGTATTTGGCCGCCGCGATGTCCATGTAGGTCGCGATAACGTCGGACTTATCAACGGCCGCAGCGGGGGTGACGGCCAGGGCCGTCGTGGCGAGAAGCGCGGCGGCGCCGGTGCGTAGGATCGACATGGTTCTCTTCCTCTGTCTCGTCTTTGTGGTCAGGGTCTCGTCGGCATGCAGTCGGCTGCGGGCGCAGCGCCTATTTCGTCAGAATGAGCTTTCCCGCGCGGGTCTCACGGCGCGGGTGGATCGCGTCGTCGTGGTGATGGGGATGGTCGTGGCGCCGGCCAAGCGCGGCTCGCTGTCGATGGCGGTTGCCGAGGCGCCCGAGAGCACAGGCTCCTGCGCAGGTCTTTTGCTCTCGCCAGACGTCATCTCTCCGCCTCTCCAACTTCGAGCGCCCCGCGCCCCTCCACCTCGTGGTAAGGCCTACCGCACTGCGGCTTCTTCTGGGGTACCAGAGCGAAGTAGTCGAGTATAGAGGCCTGCGACTTCGTCTGCCGGGGAAATTGGTCGCAGCGCTGCCAGTGCTCGCGATGCCACCAGAACGGCCGAGGCGCGGCCCGAAATCACCGACAAAAGGCAGGCCGCCTTCTAAGTGGCTCCTGCGTAAGGGATTGGCGTAAGCCTATCTCGGCGATCACAAGCAATTTTCCCTGCAGAACCAGATATCTCGATTATTCTATCTTCTCCTAGAAATATACTCGGCTTTTTCAAGTAATTTATTTCCAATGACGTCTAGTGCAATGAGATCACACTGCACACTAAAGGCCTTTTCTTCGATCAACAAAACTATTCTTCTACACAGTCCACTGAAGACTAGGCGATTGGCGATCGTTCTAGCGTCACAAACCATAATAGGGCCCACGCAGAATGAAGGCGCTCGCGACCGCGCATGACAACGCAGCGTTTCATAGCCTTGTTCCCCGGGTCTTGGAGACTTTCGGCTGAAGTGCTCTGGGTTTCAAAGAGGTCGATCAGCTCGTCAATTTCATTGAAATCAGAGAAAATCAGCGCTCTTAATCAAGTAAAAAACGATACCCTTAGAGATATTGCGAAAAATTCTTAATATTTTTCACGGGAAAAAGTTTCACGTTAACACTTCTATTGTGATCGTGATTGACGACAGTAACGCAGTGGACCTTGAACAAACCTCTATGCTTCTGGTTGCATAAGCTGTGGGGAGCCAGAAGAAAATGAATATCTTGTCCACTCTGCAGAAATCCGTGCGCCTCAAAGATCTTCGATCTGGCCTGAGATGATGCCGCTTCACCATGGATACCTTAGATTATTGGCCCTGGCGTGAGCGCAGTAATGCAGCTAAACGCTTGCCCTCCGATCCTTGGTATAGGCATAGGGCGATGAGATCTTACAATAACCGGCGGGAAATCAGATCTGCCGTCTTGATCGCCGCAGCCGGAATTGTCGCGTCGCTGGCCTACGGAACGTACACGTACCAAACTGCCCGCGATGCAGCCGTCGACACCGCCACGCGGCACACGGCTTATGCCGCACTGCAAAGCCGAAAGATCTTGAAGTCGCTCTCTATCGTCGCCGACTTCGTTGCCTTGCGGATCAGACGCGACGGCACGATTGCCGATCTGGAAGATGTTCTCGCCACGGTCAGGCGCGATCTGCCGACGCTCAGAACGCTGATCGTCGTCGACAGTGACGGGATCATTCGAAACGACACGCGGCCGGACAAGCCCGCGGTTGGCGTCGACGTGGCGGATCGTGCCTATTTCGTCGATGCCGTCGCCAACCCGCAGGAGTATCTTCAGCTCGGCGAAGCGGTCACCAGCCGTATCGACGGGCGCCGCGCGATCCCGATGAGCCGCGCCGTCACAGACAATGAGGGTAATCTCATCGCGGTCGTGACAACCTCGAACGGAGTAGATTTCTTCGCGCGCCTCCTCCTGGACGACATTCCGACCCAGGAGATGACCTATTTCCTCTACGAGCCTGATCGGGGGGTGCTCGTCAATCTCGATCCCGATCCCATCGCCTCGGCGCTTGATGGCATCGCTGCCAGAGCGCTGGAACTCTGCAATTGCCGAACGGCCGACGTGTCGTTTCCCTACAGCATCGAACATGACAACCACTTCATCACCATCGACACGGTGCGCGAGCGCCAGCTCTTCACCATCGGCGTGCGATCGGCGGCCAGCGTGTCCAATCATGCGATGGGAGAGGCCATGCTGCCGGTGGTGGCGGGCACATCCTTCTCGCTGATCTGCGCCGGCCTCTTCGCGCTCTTTCTGCGCCAGGAGCGTGAGATCCGCCTGCGTGACCAGAAGTTCTCCGAAGTCGCGTCAAACATTCCCGGCGTCGTCTTTCACTACACGCTCCGCCCCGACGGAACCGACAGGATCGACAACATCACCAAGGGCTGTGAGCTGATCTGGGAGATGACGGCCGAAGAGATCGGACGCGATCCACATAAGCTCTGGGAGATGGTCGTTCCGGAAGAACGAGCGGAGAAGCAGCGCGGCATTCTTGCCTCGGCAACGCAGCTAGAGCCCTGGTCACTGCGCTGGACGATCCGCACGCCCTCCGGCGTCCGCAAGGTCCTCCAGGGCCGTGGCCGCCCGGAGCGCCTGGAAGACGGCAGCACCCTCTGGACCAGCGTCGTGCTCGACATCACGGATCTCGCCGATGCGGAGGATGCCCTGAAGGAAACGCAGGAGATGGTTCATGAGGCGCAGAAGCGCGAAGCCATCGGACAGCTGAGCGGCGGCCTCGCGCATGACTTCAACAACTTCCTCGCCGTGATCCGCGGCAACGCAGAGCTGCTGGACGAGATGGCCCTAGACGCAGAGGCGAGCGCGCTCACGAAGACAATCCTGCAAGCCGCCGACCAAAGCGCCGATCTGACCCGTCGGCTCCTGCTCTTGAGCCGCCGCGCCATCCTGGAGCCCTCGATCGTGACCCTGAACGCCTCCGTGCAGGGCATGGAAGCGCTGCTGCGCCGGACCTTCCCGGAGACGATCGAGATCTCCTATGACCTCGACCAGACCTGCCCATCCGTCTTCGTCGATCCGGCACAGCTCGAGTCTGCGATCCTCAACCTCGCGATCAACGCGCGTGACGCGATGCCAGCGGGTGGCAAACTCATGGTGCAGACCTCCTGCATCACCATGGGCCAGCCGTTCAACTGCGCCGCGGGCGATACGCTCCCCGCCGGGGCCTACGCCGTGCTCACCGTCTCGGATACGGGCATCGGCATGGCGCCCAATGTCCTGGAGAAGGCGCTCGACCCCTACTTCACCACCAAGCAGGAGGGGGAAGGCTCCGGACTCGGCCTCTCGGTCGTGCGCGGATTTGTGAAGCAGTCAGGGGGCGCGATCGAGCTCCACTCCACCCCTTACAACGGCGCGGTGATCAAGCTCTTCTTCCCGATCCATGCGAGCGCTCCCCCCGTGGTCAAACCCGAAGAGAAGACCTTTCCCTGTCTGGCGGAGCTGCGCGTCCTCCTGGTCGAGGATCAGGCTCAGGTGCGGAACACGATGGCCAAACTGCTCAACAGCTTGGGCTGCCAGGTCATCGATTTCGAGAACGGCGCCAGGGCTTTGGAGTACGTCCAGAACAACAAGGATATCGATCTGGTGGTGAGTGACGTCGTCATGCCGGAGCGCATGTCCGGGCCCCAACTGATCCGGGAAGTGCGCACCATCAAACCGGGAGTGCCCGCGATCTTCATCAGCGGCTATTGCGACGCTCAAGACGCCAATTTGGACGAGGAAGAGCTGACCGCGGAATACCTCGGCAAGCCCGTTTCGAGGTCGGATATTGTCAAGGCGATGAACCGCGTTCTGGAGGCCAGCGTCGCCCAAAAGGTCTAACGCTGCCCCCTGCCGCTCCTCGCAAGGGCCCGCCTGCGCCTGCGGCCGCCACAGATCACCGTCGCAAATCATTGTTGCAAATCATCGTTGCGGGGCCGCCGGGCTGGCTGATCCGCGCTTGTCGAGCCAAGGGGTTGAACGCTATCGACGGGCGGCTTGGGCTGCCCTGGAGATGACGACGATGCACACGCTCTACGGATACCACGCCGCCGGCAGCCTCGTCATCGAGGCTGCCCTGGCCGAGATCGGCGCAGAGTATCGTTTCGTCCATGTCGATCTTGAGAACTGGCCCGATCTCGACCCCGCCTTCAAAGCCGCCAATCCCCGCATGCAGGTGCCAACAATCCGCTTTGCCGATGGCACGGTGATGAGCGAGAGTGCGGCGATCCTTGTTCATTTGGCGGATCTGCACCCGGAGGCGGGGCTGGCGCCGCCGCCAGGAACGCCAGAGCGCGCGGCTCTCCTGCGCTGGCTCTTCTTCTTCGCGGTCAACGTCTATGAGGGTGAGCTGCGCCGCGCCTATGCCGACCGATACACGACCAATCCGGCAGGCGCAGAGGCCGTATCGACATCGGCCGACGCCTATGTGCGCTGGCACTACACACTCTTCGAGCAGGAGATAGGCGCGGGTCCGTACTTCTTTGGCGAGACCGTCAGCATGCTCGATCTCTATGTCTGGATGCTCTCCTTCTGGATGCCGGATCGAGACTGGCTCGTCTCCGACTGCCCCAAGCTCCATCGCCTGATCGAGACCACGCGGGCCCGTCCCAAAATCGTACCGCTCCACCAGGCGCAGGTCATCGACGTCGCTTGAGCCGATGCCTGTGGGCCCGATACGGCGCGCCCTGTCCTCGGCGCTGTCATGGGCCCTACCCTCGATCCTTGCCAGAGCGCCCCGCCCCCGGCACGACTAGGAGCGCCAGCAGCGTGGAGCCGTCTGATGCATCCGGCCATGAAAATCGTCATCATCACCGAGCGATCCATCCTGGAAGGGGTGGCGGAGCTGCTTGAGGCGCATGGTGCCACAGGATACACTTACACCGCCGTGGGTGGGAAAGGCAGCCGGGGTAAGCGACGGATCCATCGGGCACCGCAGGTCGCCGGCATCCTCGAGAACGTGCAGATCGACGTGATCGTCTCCGACCATGAGACCGCCGAGGCGATCACGGCGGCCGTGGTCGATGCCTATTTCGACAACTACTCGGGCATCACCTATGTCGAGCCCGTGCAGATCCTGCGTCCCGGCAAGTTCAAGGTCTGAGGGACGGCGATGCGAGGCGAGACAGCCGCCGTCAAAACACGCGCTCGGCAAGTGCGATGAAGAAGGGGATCGCGATCCCGATGGCTATGGGCGTGCCGACGCTGGTCGATGCCCCGATATAGCTCGAGGGGTTCGCACTCGGGATACCAGCACGCAGCGTCGGCGGCCCCGAGATATCGGATGAGGACGCAGCGAGCACCGCGAGCAGCACCACGCCCCCGGGGCTGAACCCCGTCACCAAATGGATGGCATAGCCGAGCCCGAAGGCCATGAGCCCGTGCACGATCGGCATTATGGCGGCATAGATCGCGTACCATTGCGCCACGCGGCGCAACTCGTTCAGCCGCTGCCATGCCTCCATGCCCATGATCAGCATAAGCACTGAGAGAAGCCCCCTGAAGAGCGGGTCGTAGAAGGTCTCGAACACGCGCTCGGGCTGGGACACAAGGCCGAGCAGCAACCCGAGCAAGAGCGCCGAGAGCGCCGAGCCCTGCAGACTGTCCTTCACGATGGCCCAGACGCTCAGCCGCTTGCCCTTCGACGCCCCCTGCCGTTCCGTGTGCAGCCGCGCCAACACGATGGCGAGGACGAGCGCTGGGATATCCATGAAGGGATAGAGCGCAGGCACCCAGGCCTCGTAGACGATCCCCTCCTGCTCGAGCAGCAGCATGGCAACGCCAAGGGTCGAGGCGCTGACGGCACCGAAGAGCCCCGCCGTCGCAATCGCATCTTCGCGCTGAATGCCCGGCAGGCGCGCGAGCGTGACGAGACCCAAGAGCACGATCCCGACGCCCACGCCGACCGCGGCCAATGCCGGCAGGATCATATCTGCCAGCTCCGCGTCGCGGATCTCCATGCCGCCGTTCAACCCGATCCGCATGAGCAGCATGAAGACTGCGAAACGATAGATCGGGTCCGGGATCGTGAGCTTGGAACCACAGGCCGCCAACAGCACCCCGCCGATCAGAAAGGCCAGTGTCGGGGATTGGAATTGGCCGACGACACGGGCGCTGAACTCGACAAAGGCCTCCACAGTGCCCCTCTGATTTGCCTGCGCTCAACGCGGGAGAGTGCGGCATGCTGCGCCGCAACTCAATTCCTTGGTCCTTCATCTGCCCAAAGAGCGATCAGCCGCATGAGCCGCCTCCCACCGCTCCAAACGGCATCGGGAGAAGTGTCCATTTTCGCTGAAAAGTTGAATGTAAACTTTACTTGCCACCGGATCGTTGCATTCCCAAACTCTTGGCGCCAACGCGATTTGGCTCACGGATTCTCAGTCGACACAGAAGCAGGGAGAGGAAACCATGGCCTACTATTTCTTCATGCCGACCGTGAATATCATGGGATCGGGCGGCCTGGCCGACGCCGGTCAGGAGATCCAGGCGCTCGGTTATAAGAAAGCGCTGATCGTCACCGATGTACCGCTGCACCAGGAACTCGGCGCAACTAAGGTCCTTACCGATCTGCTCGACAAGATCGGGGTGGGGTACGCGGTGTATGACGGGGTCGAACCCAATCCGACAACGGCCCAGGTCGATGCCGGGACAGAAATGCTACGTAAGGAAGGCTGCGACTTCATCATCTCATTCGGTGGTGGATCGCCGCATGACGCGGCAAAGGCGATCGGGATCCTCGCGACGCATGGCGGCGATATCCGAGACTTTGAGGGCATCAACAAAATGACGAAGCCGATGCTGCCCTTGGTTGCGATCAACACCACGGCCGGCACTGCGAGCGAGATGACCCGTTTCGCCATCATCACCGACGAGAACCGCCATGTGAAGATGGCCATCGTCGATTGGCGGACCACCCCTTCGCTCTCGGTCGACGATCCAGACCTGATGGAGGCCATGCCACCATCGCTGACCGCGGCGACGGGGATGGACGCGCTGACCCATGCCATCGAGGCCTATGTCTCGACCGCCGCGACGCCGGTGACGGACTCAGCCGCCCTGCACGCCATCAAGCTCGTCTCGGGCTATCTCGCGCGAGCGGTGAAGGACGGTCGGGACCAGGAGGCGCGGGAGAAGATGACCTATGCCGAGTTCCTCGCCGGCATGGCCTTCAACAGCGCGAGCCTTGGCTATGTGCACGCCATGGCCCATCAACTCGGCGGCTACTACGACCTGCCGCACGGTGTCTGCAACGCGATCCTGCTGCCGCATATCCAGGCCTACAATGCCAAGGCCGTGCCGGAGAAGTTCGTGGAGATTGCAACGGCCATGGGGATCGACACCCGTGACATGTCCCCGGGGCAGAGTGCGGAGGCGGCACTCAAGGCCATCCGCGCGCTGGCGGCCGAGGTCGGCATCCCGCCCAACCTCGCCGCCTTCGATGTGGTCAAACCCGCGGATTTCGCGGTGCTGGCCGACAACGCGATGAAGGATGCCTGCGGCGTGACGAACCCCAAACAGCCGAGTAAGGGCGAGGTGATCGCGCTCTTCGAAGCCGCCTACAACGGCTGATCGCCGCGGGTTCAGTCTGGGGTGCCCCCTTGGGTGCCCGGGGCACCGCCTGAGGCGCCCTCCCTCCTCCGGCTTAGGCACGGAGGAGGGAGAACAGCGCCGCGCAGGCACGTTCGATCTCGTCATGAATGTTGTAGTAATGCGGTGAGATCCTGAGGAGCGTCGGCAACCCCCGCCTTTCCGCATCGATGCGCGTGCTCGACGGCTGCGATGTCCCGATCGCGAAGCCGGCCTCTGCCATCCGTTGCTTGATCACGCCCGGATCGGCAGCACCAATGGAGAAGCTCACGATCCCGCACTGCCGATCGCCGATGTCGCGGAGCTGCACCAAACCACTCTCGGCCAAGAGCCCCCGACAATGCTCTGACAGCGCGGTGACCCGCGCCTCGATCGCGTCGATCCCGATGGCATCGGCATAGTCGACAGCAGCGCCCAGCCCGGCCCGCAGAGCATAGGCGTTCTCCCAGGTCTCGAACCGTCGAGCATCCTCGCGGAGCCGATACTCATCACGAGCAACCCAGGGCGCGCCGAAATGGTCGATCATCGCGGGCTCGAGCGTGTCGAGCCAGCCTGCGCGCACATAGAGAAACCCCGTCCCGCGCGGCCCCCTCAGAAACTTCCGGCCGGTGGCGGAGAGGAAGTCGCAGCCCAGCGCCTCGACATCGATGCGCATCTGTCCGGCAGCCTGACAGGCGTCGAGCAGGTAAGGGATAGCGTGCTGCCTTGCGATCCGCCCCACCGCCGCGGCCGGATTGACCAGACCGCCGTTCGTCGGCACCCAAGTGGTCGCGATCAGGCTGACGTCGCCGTCGATCTTCTGCTCCAGCGCGGCCAGATCGAGCGCGCCGGATGCGTCGGATGGCACCACATCGATGATCAGGTCATCACGGCGCGCCCGCTGCAGGAAGGCGACGTAGTTCGCCGCATACTCCGCCTCACAGGTCAGGATCCGGGATCTGGGGCGCAGCGGCAGGGCGTAGAACGCATGGCACCAGGCCACGGTTGCATTCTCCATCAGCGCAATCTCCCGCGCCGTGGCGTTCAGGTGGCGGGCAACCGAGGCGTAGACGGCATCCAGAGCATCGCGCTCCGCGGCTTCGGCCTCATAGCCCCCGATCCGTGCCTCCAGCAGCGTGTGGTTGACGACGGCATCGACCACCGGCTGGGGCATCAGGGAGGAGCCCGAGGCCAGCAGATGCACCCCCTCTCTCACCCCAGGCGTGTCGCGGCGGATGCTGTCGATATCGAGCGATGCTGTCATGGCTGCCTCCCAGTCCCCATCCTGGACGAGACCATGTCATCTCACCCCCACCCCAAACCACAGGGTTGGATGCGAACCCCGAGGGCGTGATCCGCTTTGGCGCTGCAACAGATGCGAGACGGGCCGAGAGAGGCGACACAGCATGGCTTGCAGCGTCCCAAAATGGTACAGTAACGCCGAACCGGAGAGGGGGTCGGCGCGATGCAACGTCTCGGAACTCTTTGTTTTCTGGTCGCTTTGATGCTCAACGCCCCGATGGCTGGGGCGGCCACCCTCCTCGACGAGCGCGGGCTCCGACCGATCGACCGCCTCATCGATCTCGACTCCTCTCTCGAGCGCGACAGCACATCGCCCACCTTCCAAACCTTTCTCGCCGGCGCCTTCGGATCGGGCGATCAGATCGTCCTGTCGGGGACCGTGGTACCAGGAGGCGACACGATTGGGGTGTTTGCCGCCAAGGACGGCCGTCCGCTCACATCGGACGCGTTCGGCGGCATGGGCGGGGCCTTTCTGCCCAACATCGCCTCCGCAGGCGCCTCCGATCTCATCGAGTTCCTGTTCGAGCGCAGCGCGCCCGAACCCGGGTTGCTCTATGCCGCCCTCATCCCGCTCGACGGCACCGATTTCGGGCCCGCCCCGCTCTCCTTCGCAGAAGCCGCCACCTTCACGGTGCCCGTTCGGATCACGCTCGACGAGGTGGTCGTGATCCCCGCCCCCTCATCCCTCACCGCCCTCCTCTCCGGGATCGCTGCCATACTGCTGCTGAGCCACCTCTCCGCCCGACGTCAAAACTGGGCCATGCCCGGACACAGGGGGTAAGGCCCCGCCGACGGGCGCGACGCCCGCATGGCGGCCAGCGCCGCGACAAGCCACAGAGGCCAGGTCCCCCCTCAGTGAATGAGCGATCCGCCGTTCACATCAACCTCGGTCCCCGTGCAATAGGCGGAGAGGCTTGAGGCCAAGAAGAGCGCGCATCCTGCCACGTCGTCGGCCGTACCGAGGCGCCCCATGGGAATGCCGGCCAGCACATTGGCGCGCATCTCATCGGTCATCTTTCCGGCGGTGATGTCGGTGTCGATCAGGCCTGGGCAGATGGCATTGGCCCGAACACCGTCGGGCGCGAGCTCCCGGGCCATAGCCTTCGTCAGGCCCAGAACACCGGCCTTGGCGGCAGAGTAATGCGGCCCCCCGAAGATCCCGCCCCCCCGCTGCGCCGAGACCGAACTCATCGTGACGATCGAGCCCGATCTCTGCGCCCGCATGGTGGGGATCACGGCCTGGCTCATGTAGAGGGTGCCGCGCAGGCTCACATCCGTGACGGCGTCATAGTTCTCGGCCTCGATCTCCATGAGCTTGAGGGGCTGTGTGATACCGGCGATGTTCACCAGGATATCGATCCGGCCGAAGGCGTTGAGCGTCGCGTCGACCACCGCCGCGCAGGCGGCGCGATCGACCACATCCCCGGCCATCCCCAGATGCCCCGTGCCCGGCAGCGCCGCTGCAGCCGCCTGTGCCTGCGCGGCGTCGAGATCGGTGATCACGACCTTGGCGCCGTGCTCTGCAAAAAGCCGAGCGGTCGCCTTGCCCAGTCCCCGCGGGCTCGCCGCCCCGGTGACGATGGCAATCTGATCCTCGAGAAGCCCCATTCTTTCTCCCTCACACTCCGGCTGAGAGCAGCGCCCAAACGACCGAGGCCGTCAAGACAACCCGAACAGGCAGGGATCTCCAAAGCGCGCATGGTGCCGGCTGAGGGATTCGAACCCCCGACCTTCGGTTTACAAAACCGCTGCACTACCACTGTGCTAAGCCGGCCCAGTACCGCTCATAGCGAAAGAAGGGCCCGGCGATCAACGCCGGACCCTGGAGTGCTGCTCGATGGGCAGAGACTAGGCGAAGGACAGGACGCCGTCGTCGAAGACCGCACCATCGCCGGCGAGGAACTCAGGACCGGTCGCGAAGGCGAGGAGGAGGTCGGACGCATCGGCACCGGCAGCGATAGCATCGTTCCAGAAGGCGCTTCCGGCCTCATCCGCCTCGCGACCCAGCACCGTCTCATAGAAGGCATCCACCAGCTCGGGCGAGGCCTCGGAGGTGCCGAACCGTGCAACGAACTCGGCGCTGTCGACGAAGGCATCGGCCACGGCATCGACACCCGAGGCCCCGGCGACGCCGGTCCAGAAGCCCTGACCGCCGAAGTCCGGCAAGCGGCCGAGACCGCCGAGATAGAGCGCGCCGACCGACTGGGCATCAGCCGAGCCGTCGACCACCACCGTCGCATCGTCGAAGACGAAGCTTTCGACGCCGATGGCATCGATCTCGCGGTCATCGAGCCCGATGGTGAAGCCGCCATCGGTGTAGCCGAGGCTCGCCGCATCGAGGGCAGCCCCCACTGTCAGCGCATCCGTGCCCGCGCCGGCATCGACGCGCACGGTGTCATCGGCAAGCGCGAGCGCATCATCGCCCTCGGTGCCGGAGACGATCCCCGGTGCCGCCGTGCCAGTGACGCTGAGAGGCAGGAGCACCGCGTCGATGGCCTGGATCACGCCATTGCCGGTGACGATGTCGGAGGCGGCATCGATGAAGGCCGGATCGGCCAACCCGCCATCCGCATCGGCCAGGGTGCGGGCATTGGTGAGCGGGCCCACGCCGCCGGCCGCCGTCGTCAGGATCGGGCCGGAGGCGAGGTCCGCCCGGCCGAAGGCGCCGGCATAGACGTGGTAGAGGAGCACATCGGCGAGCAGCCCCAGACCATCGCCCGCGTCGCCGTCGAGATCGTCGAGGGCGCTGGCGATCGCCGCGAAGGCCTCGGCCTCATCGGCCGGCGTCGCACCAAGGGCCACAGCCAGATCGATAAAGGCCTGATCCGTGGGGGCAGCGACGGTCAGCGTGGCGCTCGTGTCAGCGACAGCGGCCGTCAGCCCGGTGGCTTCGAGGGCCGCGAGCAGCACGTCGAAATCGCCCGTGTCGTC
>JBCCLX010000047.1:0-16388 GCA_039026635.1 Pseudomonadota bacterium | reverse complement strand
CCATGCCCTCGCGCAGTTCCGTCGTGTCGCCAGGCATGATCGACGGCCATTCGGTGAGCGTCAGGCCGAGGCCATGGCCGTGCCGCCCGTCGAGCGGTTGGCCCCCCGCTGCGGTGATGGCGCAGGCGATGGCGGTGTGCACCATCTCCGCGGTGCTGCCCGGCCGGGCGGCGGCGATACCGGCCTCGGTCGCCTCATAGAGGATCGCATGGGCGCGTTCGGCCTCTGCCGTGGGGGCGCCTATCGCGTAGTTGCGATCGTAGTCCGACCAGTAGCCGCCGATGACAGCGCCGAGATCGAGCATCAGGAGATCGCCGGGCGCCAGCGGCGCGGCCGTGGCGGGCGAGATCACGTCCGCATAGCCGCCCGGGCCCGCGCCGCCTGCGAGGTAGCCGACCCAATCGGCGCCCTCCTCGAGGGCCAGCCGCTGAAAAGCCCGGAAGACCGCGTCGAGCGGCGCGCCCGCGGCTGCGATCTCGCCCAGGCGGTCGAAGGCGCGGCCGGCGGCGGCACAGGCGGCGCGAATGCGCGCGACCTCGGCCTCGGACTTAACCTCACGGGCGCGGTGTAGCGTGGTGGTGCCATCCACGATCCGCCGCGGCGCCACGGCGTCGGACAGTTTCGAGAGATCGCGGCCGGGCATGCGCGTTGCGGTTTCGGGGCCGAGGGGCAGGGCCAGGCAACCGGCCTCGGGCACGATCTCGCGTACGGCGTCGGCGAGAAGGCTCACACCCTCGTCTTCCGGCACCGGCGCGGGCCAGGTGCGAATGTCCTCGACCCAGGTCGCGCCCATCAGCGCGGCCCCGATGCTGGGGATCACGGCGATGGGGGCGCCGGCCGCCGGGAGCAGCGTGAAGAAGGGGCGCGCCGGGCTCTCCCAGAACCGCGTGAGAAACCCGGTAAGCCAGAAGATGTCCGCGGGCTGGGAGAGCAGCAGGGCATCGATTCCGCGCGCGCCCATGCCGGCCTGCAGCGCGCGGGCGCGGCGCTCGTGCTCGGCGCGGGGGAAAGGGCCCGTCATGCCGCCCGTCATGGCACCGGTCATGCGGCCTCGCCCGTCTCACTCAGAAACGCCAGCCCCGTCGCCCCGGGGGCGACGCCGAAGACGTTCAGATCATCGGCCACCACCAGCGCTGCGATGCCGGCCCCACCCGAGGGTGTCGTCTCGATCTCATGCTCGGCGAGGGCCGCAACGCCAGCGGCTGCCTCCTTCTCTCCGATCGTCGCGAAGAGATCGGCGTCACGGGCGAGACCTGCGAGCGCGATCATGCTGGCGGTCTTGCAGTCGAGCCGACCCATGCTGGAGACGGGCCCCTCGGTGTCGACAACGCGGCCCGCGCGGATCCCCTCGACGAGGGCTGGGGCTGCCGCGGGCTCGACCACGACGATGCGCGGTTCGTCGCCCCAGCGGTGGCGCGCATAGGCCGCCACGGCCGCGGCCATACCGCCCACGCCAGCCTGGAGCATGATCAGATCGGGGACCGTGTCGCCCGTGGCGAGTGCCTCTGCCGCTTCGGCGGCCATCTGCAGATACCCCTCCATCACGCGAAAGGGGGGCTCGGTGTAGCCGGGCCAGGAGCTGTCGGAGAGGAGCTGGGCCGCGCCTGTTTGTCCCTCGGCCTCAGCCGCGGCCATCGCCTCCTCATAGACCGCGCCCGACCGGGTGACGCGCGCACCCATCGCGCGCAGGCGGGCAGCAAAGCCGTCTGGCACCGAGCCTGCCACATGCACCGTGGCCTGCGCGCCGAAGACCCGCGCGCCAGCGGCGACCGAGAGCCCGTGATTGCCGGCGCTGGCGGTCACATAGGCGCGCCCGGCCAGCGCCTGCGCCCAGTCCTCGGGCGCTGCAGCCGCCGGATCGCTCACCGCCGCGGCCGCATCCCGTGCGATGGCATAGGCCGCGCCGAGGGCCTTGAAGCTCCCAAGCCCCATGCGCGCCCGCTCGTCCTTCAGGCGCAACTGCCCGAGACCGGTTTGTGCGGCGAGCCCCGGGCGGGAGAGAAGCGGTGTGGGCAGATGAGCGGGGCAGTAGGCGAGAAGCTGCGCGACAGCCTCGGCCTCGATGCTCGGCATCGGGCCCAGGCCTTCGATCCCTCGGCCGCGCCAGGGATTGTCGATGATCTCCATGCTCGCCTCCTGTGCGTGGGCATTCTCCGTCCCACGGCCCGACCGTGCCCGCTGTGCGCCGCCACGGCAACAGGCGCGCCGATCTGCCCCTGAAGCCCGCCGCCAAGGTCCCGGGCTTGACCCGGGACCTCGTGAGCCCGGACCCTGCCCGCCAAAAGAGGAGCGACACCCATGAAGCCTCACCGTGAGTTCTTCCCGATCGATATGACGGCCTTCACGCCTTCGCCCGGTTATCCTGACGGCTTCGCGCATCAGGTGTTGGCCGACGATCTGGACGCCGAGACGCGGACAGGCTCCCGCACGATCCTGCAGCGTATCGCAGCGGGGGCGCGCACGGAGGGGGTGCTCCTGCATGACGAGGCTGAGGAGGTCTTCGTCTTCGAGGGAGATCTGATCGTTGGTGAGGGCGCGGCGGCCGAGCGGTTCGAGGCACCGGCCTATGCCTGCCGACCTGGCGGCACGCCCCATGGGCCGTTCGCCAGCGAGGGCGGCTGCTTGATCCTCGCGGTCTTCTACTTCGCCTAACCGATCTGGCGCCTAACCGATCTGGCGCCCAGGCGATCTGGCGCCCACGCGATCAGGCGCCCATGCGATCAGGCGACGACGGGCAGTGTGCGTGCGGTATAGGCGAGCACGATCTCCGCGCCCGTCGCAGGATCCAAGAGGCTGGCGCGGAAGCGGGGGGTGGGCCGCACGCCGCCGAGCGCGGGGATCGTGCCGCAGAACATGGCGGTGCCCTGGCCGAGGCCCTCGGGCCGCGCCTCCGGCGCCTGCGCCACGATCTGCATCAGCGGCAGCATCGCCGCGAGCGTGCCATCCTGATAGCGCGTCCAGCCGGCGCCCGTGTCGATCACGGCGATCAGCCGCAGGCTGTCGAGCCGGTCGGCGACGCTCTCGAGCGGCCAGGCCGTGAGGGCGAGGGGCTTTGCCGCCACCGCTTTCGAATGCGCCACCGAGGTCGTCTCAAGCCCACGATCCGTGTGATCCGAGCCGAGCGTGAGCCAGAGCCGGTCGCCATCGTCCAGGATCACAGGCTCCGCCTCGCCGCCGGTCTCAGCCGAGAGCACCTCGATCTCGGCAGCTTGGGTCAGGAGGGCTGCGGGCACGCGATAGTAGAGCGGCGTCTCGGAGGGAGGGGCCACGCCAATCGCGGCCAGCTCGTCGATATGGTGCTGCACCGCGGCCGGATCGCGCCCGGTCCAGCCCGCAACAAGGCAGCGGGTGGCGGCGAAGGCCATGGGGCCGTGCGGTGTCTCGAAGGAGAGGGTCGGCATCACGAGACCTCAGGATCCAAGCGACGGGAGCCAGAGCGCGAGCCCCGGGATCGCGAGCAAGAGCCCTGCCATGGCTAGCATGGCAACGGCGAAGGGGGCGGCCCCAACCATCACCTGCCCGAGCCCGCCTGGCACGCCCGCTGCTCGGCGGGCGGCATGCACGACGAAGAGATTGAGGCCGACGGGCGGGGTGATGAGCGCCATCTCCACAAGCAGGATCAGCATGATCCCGAACCACACCGGATCGTAACCGAGCGCGATCACGACAGGCGCGACGATGGGTATGGTCGCGACCATGAGCGACAGGGTTTCGATGAAGAAGCCGAGGACGATGTAGAGGACGATGATCGCGAGCATGGTGCCGAGCGGCCCGAGGGCGAGGCTCTCGAGCAGCGCCTCCAACTCGCGGCCGAGCCCCGCGGCGCCGAGCGTGTAGTTGAGGTAGGAGGCGGCGAGGATGATGAAGAGGATCATGCCCGTCACCTTCACCGTACCGAGGAGGGCGGCGTGCACGGCCGTGAGGCTCAGCCCGCCCGCCGCCGCCGCGATCAGCGCTGCGATGGCGACGCCAACGGCTGCAGCCTCGGTAGGGGTCGCCCAGCCCGCATAGATCGAGCCGACGATGGCGGTGAAGAGGATGATGATCGGGATGAGGTCGCGCAGCCCACGGATCCGCTCGCCCCAGTCCGCGCGCCGCCCCGGGCCGCCGAGGGCCGGGCGTGTGCTGCAGATGATGGCGGCGACGATCATGAACATCACCGCCAGCAGGATGCCGGGGATGAGGCCCGCGAGGAACAGCTGCGGGATCGAGGTCTGCGTGAGAAAGCCGTAGACGATGAGGTTGATCGAGGGCGGGATCATGATCCCCAGCGTGCCCCCCGCTGCGATGGCGCCGGCAAAGAGCCGCGGGTCATAACCGAGCCCATGGCCCTGAGGAGTGGCGACGCGCGCGACCGTCGCGGCCGTGGCGACCGAGGAGCCCGAGGTCGCGGAGAAGGCCGTCGCCGTCGCGATATTGGCGTGGATCAAGCCGCCGGGCAGCCAGGAGAGCCAGGCGTCGAGGGCCGCATAGGTGCGCGCGGCGACGCCCGAGCGCACGAGCAATTCCCCGAGGAAGATGAAGAAGGGGATGGCCGTCAGCAGCGAGGAGTTCGACGCGCTCCAGATCACCTGACCGAGCCCGCGGACAAGCGGGAAGCCCGAGTAGAACCAGTCGACCCCGAAGGCGAGGACGAAAAGGACAAGACCGACCGGCGCCGAGACGACAAGAAGGCCGAGAAGCGCGATGGTGAGATTGACGATCATCCGCGCTCTCCGGCCTCGATGGCGGCCTCATCGGTCTCGGGCGCCGCGACATCCGCCGCTGCCGCCCAATCGGCCCGCAGCATTGCCGCGAAGGTGAGCCCCGTCAGGACCACGGCGGCGGCGAGGAACCAGACCCAGCCCGCGAGCCAGAGCGTCTGCGGGATCCAGAGCGGCGTCTCGAGGGGCGTGTTCGCCGTCGACCCGCGGTCGATGGTCTTCGACAGGACGCCCCAGCCGTGGAAGACCAGCGCGCCGGCGACGGCGACGAGCCCGCCGAGGCTCGCGAGATCCAGCAGCGTGCGCCCTGCTGAGGGCAGGCGGCGATGGATCAGGTCGACGCGGATATGGGCGCGTTCCACCAGCGCATAGCCGCAGGCGAAGCTGGCGACCCCGGCCATGACGTAGCCGGAGATCTCATCCGTGCCGCCGAAGAGCCCGAAGGCCACCCGGCGGGTCACGATCTCGACCAAGATGAAGACGCAGCAGAGGAGCAGGACGAGCCCGCAGCCTAGGCCCACGCCGGCGTTCACGCGGCGCAGGCCCGACAGGATGGCGGCGGGGCTCACGATCGGCCCTCGGCTCTGCGCGCGATCAAGGGATCTGGACGCCGGTGGTGGTGCCGACGCTGGCGTTCCAGCGGTCCTTCCAGTCGCCGCCCGCGCGCTCGGCCCAATCGGGGAGCACGGTGCCGATCAGGATCTCGCGCGCCTTGGCCTGATCCTCGGCACTCACCGGCACGAGCGTCATCGAGGCCGGATCGCCCATCGGGCAGGAGGCACGGCCGGTCAGGCAGTCGAGATCGGTCTCGAGCGAGGCGGCGGCCGTGTCCCAAGCCGGGGTCTCGAACTTCTCGGTGATCTCCGCCTCGATCAGCGCCTGGGTCTCGGGCGAGAGCGCCTCCCAGCGGTCCATGTTCATCGCCGTCACAACCGGGTCCCAGCCGCCGAGGGGCAGGGCCATCACATGGGTCGTCACCTCATGCCAGCCTGCGTTGTAGCCCGAGCCCGAGCCGGTGATCGCGCAGTCCACGACACCGCGCTGGAGCGCGCCCGGCACCTCGGAGAAGCCGACGTTCACGCCCTCGGCGCCGAGCGCTTCGAGGAGCTTGGTCGTCATCCGGCCCGAGCCGCGGATCTTGAGGCCCTGCAGATCGGCGAGTCCGGCCACCTCCGGCTTGCAAAAGACGATCTGCGGGGGATAGGGCGCGATCGCCAGCATCTTGGCGCCGAAAGTGTTGGCCATGATGTCGGCGACCATCGGCTTGGCGGCTTCCACGGCGGCGCGGGCGGTTGCGGCATCGGTGGCGATCAGAGGCACATCGAGCCCTTCGAGCTCCGGCGCATCGCCCACGGTGTAGTCCGCCACCGTCATGCCCACATCGA
Source organism: Pseudomonadota bacterium (assembly GCA_039026635.1). Lineage (GTDB taxonomy): Bacteria > Pseudomonadota > Alphaproteobacteria > Rhodobacterales > Rhodobacteraceae > Thermohalobaculum. The sequence goes on along the minus strand of JBCCLX010000047.1, from coordinate 10,300 downwards.
AGACGCCGTCGCCGAGGAGGCGGAACACGTCCCCGCCCTTCACACCCATCTGGTTGAAGGTCGTCATCTCGACGGCGATCTCGCCGCCGGCCGCGCCGGGCAGCGTCTCGGTCCAGAACGGCTCTTCGTATTGCTGGAAGAGCGGCAGGGAGGACCAGGAGCCGACGACCGAGAAGGTCTCGGCGGCAACGGCCGGGCTGGTCGTGAGGAGCAGGGCGGCGATGGCGCTGCGGCTGACGGTGTGCAGGGCGGTGGTCATGGGGCTCTCCTGTCGCTGTTTTATGGGTGTCACGCGGCCCAGGCGGCGAGGCCCGGGGCGCTGGCGTCTCGGTCGGTGACCAGCATGTGGCCCGGTTCATGGGCGGCGGCGAGCGGCAGGCGCGCATGGCGCAGCGCCATCTGCCCGGTCACCCCACAGGCCCAAAAGGCCAGCACATCGCCGGGCTCGATCAGCGGCTGGTCGCCGAACTCCGGCCGGGCGATGTCGGCGATCCCGATCTCCTTGGGCGCTCCGATATGAACGGGCGCGCCATGAGCGAAGGGAAAACGATCACAGAGCGCCGTCAGCTCCCCCGCCCGCGCCGCCGGGATCGCCCGCATGGAGACGACCATCGGGCCACCAAAGGGACCCGCGGGTTTGGTCTCGATGCCGGAGACATACATCGCCACATTGCGCCCTGCCGTGATGTGGCGCACCGGGATGCCGGCCTGCATCATCGCACTCTCAAAGGAGAACGAGCAGCCGATGGCGAGGGCGACGGTATCATCGTGCCAGATGCCCGTGAGCGTCTCGACGCGTTCCGCCGGCGCCCCGTCGCGCAGGATGCGATAGGCGGGCAGGTCCGTCCTGATGTCGAGGTCCTCGGCGAGGGCGGCGATCCTGGGATCGCCAGGCGCTGTGCGGCCCAAGAGCGGACATGGCCGGGGATTGAGCTGGCAAAAGGCCTCGAAGGCCGCCGCCTCGGCCGCGGGCATGACGGCCAGATTGGCCTGCAGCGCGCCCGGCACGGCCCCTGAGGTCGGACCCTGCCACTGCCCCCGGCGGACCTCTTTGCGGAAGGCCTGGGCGGCGACGGCTAGGGCTGTCGGGTCAGGGCGTGGCATCTGCGTCTCCCGTGCTTGGCGCGCAGGACGCCAGATCACGCTGTCCTCGTCAACGGATCAAATTCTGCGCACAGTGTGCGTGACAGGAGAACACCGAAAGGCGGGCGAGCATGTTTGGGCTGAGGGATGCGGCGATCGTGCGCGAAGTGGCGCGGGCCGGTGGGTTTCGAGCGGCCTCCGAGGGTCTCCGGTTGGCGCCCTCCGCCGTCTCGGCGCGAATCGCGGTGATCGAGGAGCGGCTGGGCCTCGTGCTTTTCGATCGGTCTCGCCGCGGGGCGGGCCTGACGCCGGCAGGACGGCGCTTTCTCGAGCGGGCGACGGCCCTTCTGGATATGCGCGACGCCATCGCGGCGGATATGGCGGCCGAGGCCGGGCAGGGGGGCACCTTGCGGATCGGGGTTGCCGAGACGGTCGTGCACACCTCCTTGCCGGCGCTCCTGCGCCGTCTCGCCGATCGGGCGCCCCGGCTGCGCCTCGAGCTCTCGGTCGATGTCTCGGAGAACCTGGCGCGCGCCCTGGCGGAGGAGGCGGTGGATATCGCGCTCCTGCTGCGCCAGGCCGTGCCCCGCGGTGCCGCCAGCCGGCCCATCCAAGCAGTGCCGCTGGATTGGTATGCGGCGCCGGGGCTTGCTGGTCTTGCACAGGATGCAGAACAAACAAAAGTGACAGAAACTACGGAGCACACCCATCAGCAGGGCGCTGCAAAGGCCGCGATCCCCGTGCCCCCGGCCTTTCTTGGCGAACACTCCGTGATCACCTTCGCGCGGGGGACGCCGCCTGCCCGGGAGGCGGAGCGCCTGCTGACACGAGCCGAGGGACCGCGGGCGACGCTGCATTATTCGAGCGCCCTTTCCACCATGATCCATCTCTCCCGGTCGGGCTTTGCGGTGGCGACGCTGCCAGTGGCGCTGGCGGCCGAGGAGGTGGCGGCCGGGCGGCTGCTGCGCCTCGATCCTGGGCCCGAGCATCGGCTCTCGCCCCTAGAGTTCGAGCTCTGCCATCGCGCGCCTTCGGCCGCTCCCTTCGCGGCCATGCTCTCGGAACCGTTGGGCGAGGGCGTTTGACCGTCCACCACAGGGTCGGTCACACGTCGCTCCCTCGGCGCGGTGGATGGCGTGGGGGGCGGTGGCGTCGTACTACTCGCAAAACCCACCTTTCGCGCCGCGCGTCTCAGGCGCCTGCCTTTCCCGCCGAAGGAACCGATATGAGCCAGCTCTTCCAGCCCCTCGCCCTCGGGCCGCTCACGCTCGAGAACCGCGTGATCGTGGCCCCGATGTGCCAGTACTCCGCCGCCGAAGGCTGTGCGACGGACTGGCATGTCATGCATCTGGGCGCACTGGCGCTCTCGGGCGCGGGGCTGCTGATCCTGGAGGCGACAGGCGTGACGGCCGATGGCGGGATCACTGCGCGCGACCTCGGCCTTTTCTCCGACGAGAACGAGGCGGCGCTCGCCAAGGTGCTTTCGGCGATCCGGCTGCATGCGGAGATCCCGGTCGCGATCCAACTGGCCCATGCCGGGCGCAAGGGCTCGAGCCGGCCGCCTTGGGAAGGGGGGGCCCAACTGCCCGCCAACGATCCCGCCGGCTGGCAGACCGTCAGCGCCTCGCCGCTTGCCCATGCCGAGGGGGAGGAGGCGCCGCGCTCGCTGGACGTGGAGGCGCTCAGCGGCGTTCGGGACGCCTTCGCCATGGCGGCCACGCGTTCGGCGCGTCTCGGGCTCGACGGGATCGAGATCCATATGGCCCATGGCTACCTGCTGCATCAGTTTCTCAGCCCGATCTCCAACCGGCGCAACGATGCCTATGGCGGCAGTCTCGAGAACCGCATGCGCTTCCCGCTTGAGGTGTTCGAGGCGGTGCGCGCGGCGTTCCCGGCCGACCGGCCGGTCTGGGTCCGGATCTCGGCCAGCGACTGGGTCGAGGGCGGTTGGGACATCGAGGACAGTGTCGTCCTTTCCAAGGCGCTCGAGGCGCGAGGGGCCGCCGCCATCCATGTCTCCTCGGGCGGGATCTCGCCGGCGCAGAAGATCCCCATCGGTCCCGGCTATCAGGTACCGCTCGCCGAGCGGGTGAAGGCCGAGACGGGGCTGCCGGTGATCGCGGTCGGGCTGATCACCGAGCCCGCGCAGGCGGAGGCGATCATCGCCGAGGGGCGGGCGGATGCGATCGCGCTCGCCCGCGCCCTGCTCTACAACCCGCGCTGGCCCTGGCATGCTGCGGCAGAGCTTGGCGCGCAGGTGCGGGCGCCGAAGCAATACTGGCGCTCCCAGCCGCGCGAGCAGAAGGACCTCTTCCAGAACGCGGTGACGGGTCAGCGCTGACGGAAAGGCGCCGATGGACATAGAGATCCGACCGACGACCGCGGCGGACGCCGCACGCATCGCCGCTCTGCTTGCCGACGCCTTCCCGGAGGAAGACCTGCGCCCGCTCGTCGCCGCGCTCTTGGCCGAGCCGCGGCCTGTCGCTCATGGCTTGCTGGCGGAGGGGGCAGGGCGGGCCCACGGCCTGGTCGTCCTGACGCCTGGATCGCTGGCGCCGTCGGGGCGGGAGGTTGGCCTGCTCGGGCCGCTCTGCACGGCGCCTTCGGCCCGCGGGCAGGGCCTGGGTGGCGCTTTGATCAGAGCCGCGCTCGCCTTGGCGGAGGCGCGAGCGCTTACGCAGGTCCTGGTCCTCGGCGATCCCGGTTACTACGCGCGCTTTGGTTTTCGCCCGGAACTGGCGGTGCAACCGCTGCAGGCGCTGCGAGAAGCCTGGTCCGACGCCTGGCAGGCATGCCCGGCCTCGCCGAGCGATGCGGCCGCACAGTCGTTGATTTTGCCTGAGCCCTGGCACGATCCGGCTCTCTGGTCGGCCTAAAACGGGACCGGCCCCGCGCTCCCGCGTCGGATCCGTCGCATTTTGCGCCCTTTGCCCTCTTCGTCTTGCGCCTGCGCAACCTATCTAGGTGCCAGCGGATGCCGGCGTGGCGCCGCCGTCTTTCCGGCTCGTCGCCGACCGACCCAGCCGCAGACCGCCATCCAAACAGCACGCGCGGCACCCCAGTCCGACGCCATCGTTTGCTCTGGCTTATCGACGGGCAGCAAGCAGCGGCCCCTCCGGATCACAACCGAGAACCGTCCCAAAAATCGCCGCAAGGTTCGCCTCAAGGATCGCCCCATGGACAAGAGCATCTTTTCCTTCATCTGGCGCCATTCGAAAGGGGAGCAGCTCGTGCTCCTCGCCCTCACCTTTGTCTCTTTCCCGTTCCTGTATCTCTCGCTCGAGCTGCCCAAGCAGATCATCAACGATGCCCTCGATGGCGGGCCGGGGCCGCGCATGCTGTTTGGCATCGAGACGACCCAGACCGGTCTTCTCGCGCTTCTCTGTGCGGGCTTCCTGGCAGCGGTGCTGGCGCAGGGGTTGATGAAGATGTGGATCAACACGCGCAAAGGCGTGTTGGCCGAACGGCTGCTGCGCCGCTTCCGCTATCAGCTTATCCACCGGATCATGCGCTTCCCCCAGCCGCATTTTCAGCGCGTGAGCCAGGGGGAACTCGTGAGCATGGTCACGGCCGAGGCCGAGCCGATGGGCGGGCTGATGGGCGATCTGGTGGCGCAGCCGGTGTTCCAGGGCGGGATGATGGCCACGATCCTGGCGTTCCTGTTCATTCAAAACCCGCTCCTGGGGTTGGCTGCCATCGCGCTGATCCCGCTGCAGGCTTGGCTGATCCCGCTGCTGCAGCGCCAGATCAACCTGCTCAACAAGGACCGGGTGCGGGAGGTGCGCAAACTTGCCGAGGAGATCGGCGAAAGTGCTGCGGGGGCGGCGGAGCTGCGCGTGAACGGCGGGCTGCGCCGGCGCCTGGCCCTCGTCTCAGACCGCTTGGGACGGCTCTACGAGATCCGCTTTCGGATCTACAAGAAGAAGTTCTTCATGAAGTTTCTGAACAACTTCATCACGCAGCTCACACCCTTCCTGTTCTTCTCGATCGGGGGCTGGCTGGTGATCCAGGGGGAGCTGACAATCGGTGCGCTCGTTGCGGGACTGGCGGCCTATAAGGACATCGCCGGGCCCTGGAAGGAGCTGCTGGCTTGGTACAACCAGACCCAGGACATGAGCCTGCGCTGGAAGATCGTGACCGAGCGTTTTGCGCCCAAGGACCTGCTCGACGAGAAGCTCTTCGAGGGGACGCCCGCCGAGGTCCCGCATATCGCCGGACCCATCGATCTCGAAGAGGTGACGGTGCGCGACGCCGATGGCGCGGTTGTGCTCGAGGGGCTCAACCTCAGCATCCCACCCGGCTCGACGGTCGCGGTGGCAAGCCGCAGCGCCGTTGAACGCCGGGCCTTCTGCCAGCTTTTGACGCGTGAGGTGCTGCCCTCCTCGGGACGGGTGAGCATCGCGGGCCATCCGCTTTCCGAGCTGCACCAGACGGTGATCGGCGCGCGGATCGGCCATGCGGGCCCAAGGCCCTACATGTTCGCCGGCAGCGTTGGCGACAACATCACCATGGCGCTGCGCGACCGCCCGGTCTCAGACGCCGAGGAGGATCCAGCCGCCCGCCTGCATCGCAAGCGCGAGGCGAAACGCTCTGGCAACAGCAGCGATGCGCATGGCGCTGAATGGCTCAACCCGGCCGTCGCAGGGCTCGAAGACCGCGAGGCGATGGCGGCCTGGTGGATGCAGCTTATCGAGGCGATGGGCACGGATCTCTACCTGTTCAACCGCGGTCTCGACGCCCGCTTCTCGGAGGCCGAGCATCCGGAGCTGGCGCGCCGGCTCGTCGAACTGCGCCCCGCGATCCAACAGAAACTGCAGCAAAAGGGGCTGTCGAAGGCGCTCCACCGGTTCGATCCGAGTGTCTTCAATCCCGGCCTGCCGGTCGCTGGTAACCTGCTCTACGCCACGCCGGCGCGCGACATCCCGCAGGAGGAACTGGCTGAGTACCCCGCCTTCCATAAGGCAATGGCCGAGCTCGATCTGCAGGCCAAAATGCTCAAGCTCGGCAAACTGGTGATCGCCTCGCTCGACCGCATCTTCGGCAGCATCGGCACCGAGCATCCGCTCTTCCGCAAGCTCGCCATCGACGCCGCGCTCTTCCGCCGCCTCTGCATGATCGAGGCCAAGGCGCGGGAAGATGGGGACAGCGCGCTCAGCCTTTTCGAGCGCGGCATGCTGATGACCGTGCCGTTCCGCTTCACCGCGGAGCAGATCGGCGAGGCGTTCCCTCCGGAGCTCAAAGCACGGATCATGGAGCTGCGCGCCTCGCGCCAAGAAGCGATGTTGGCAATGGCGGGCGACTTCTTCGTGCCCATCGCGGAGGACCGGTTCCTGGGCGCGCTCACGGTGCTGGAGAACGCCATCTTCGGCAAAGTGGCGCGCGGGGCCGGGGCCAAGGAGCAGAAGCTGCGCGATGCGGTCTCGGAGGTCCTGATCGAGGCCGGTCACAAGCGCCTCGTCGCCGAGCTGATCTATGACGCGAGCGTGGGCCTTGGCGGGCGGGAGCTGTCCGATCTGGCACAGGAGCGGATGGCCTTCGTGCGGGCGGCGATCAAGAAGCCCGATATCCTGCTGCTCGATCGCGCGCTGATGAGCCATGACCGAGACCAGCGCCTCGCCATGCGCACGCGCCTGCGTGCCCTGCTACCCGAGACGACGATTGTCTATCTCGAAGAGGATTTCCGCAACCGCGATAGCTTCGATGTCTTTGTCGAGCTCGAGGACGGGCGGATCATGGCGGATGGCTCCATGGCGCGGGGCGAGGCGGACGGCGCCGGCGCCGATCTCGCCAAGAAGCTGCGCAAACTGGAGAAGACCGAGATGTTCCGCGGGATCGAACGCCGGCAGCTGCGGCTTCTGGCCTATGGGTCTCAGTGGGTTCGCGCCGGCAAGGGCGAGTTCCTGTTCCATGGCGGCGAGCAGCCGGACGCGGCCTATCTGCTGGTCGAAGGCCAGGCGGAGCTGCGCTGGCCAAACTCCGAGCCGGGCGACCGTCCGGCCTCGGTGGTCGAGCCCGGACGGATTGTGGGTGATCTCTCGATCCTGCAGGGCGAACCGCGCCGCTTCGACATGGTTGCGACCGAGGATGTGCTGGCGCTGCGCCTTGGGGGGCAGGAGCTCATGACGGTGGTCGAGAACGATATCGGCGTGGCGATGACGCTCCTGCGCACCGTCTCGACCTATCTGGGCGAGGTTGGCGGGCGCCTGCGCGATGCCCGCCGCGGTCAGTTCGAGGACACCCCGATCCCGGCGAAGTGACGGGGTGCCTCGCTGCCCTCCCCCCCCCCGCCCTCAGGTGGGGAGCACATTATGCTGGGGACCGTAGGGAAAGCCGGTGATGTTCTCTGGCCCCTCGTCACCGATGACGACGATGTCATGCTCGCGGTACCCGCCGGCCCCCGGTGTGCCCTCGGGCAGGCTGAGCATGGGCTCCATGCTGATCACATGGCCGGGCTGGAGCACCGTCTCGATGTCCTCGCGCAGCTCAAGCCCCGCCTCGCGCCCGTAGTAGTGGCTGAGCACCCCGAAGGAATGCCCATAGCCGAAGCTGCGATACTGCAAGAGCCCCGCATCCTCGAAGAGACGGTTGATCTCGGCGCAGACATCCTTGCAGACCGCGCCTTCCTTCAGGAGCGAGAGCCCAAGCTCATGGGCGGCCACATTCGTCTCCCAGATCTTCAAGGACGCCGCATCGGGCTCACCGAGCCAGAGGGTGCGTTCGAGCGCTGTGTAATAGCCCGAGATCATCGGGAAGGTGTTGAGGCTGAGGATATCGCCCGCTTGGAGCTTGCGCCCCGTGACCGGGTTATGCGCGCCATCCGTGTTCAGCCCCGATTGGAACCAGACCCAGGTGTCGCGATACTCGGCCGCGGGATAGGTCTCGGCGATAGCGATCTCCATGGCATTGCGCCCGGCCATGGCGACGTCGATCTCGCGGGCGCCTTCTTGGATGGCTTCACGGATCGCCTCACCGCCGAGATCGGCGATGCGCGCGCCCTGGCGGATCAGCGCGATCTCGGCCGGGCTCTTGACCATGCGCTGGCTCATGGTGGCGGGCGCGATATCGGCGGCTTCCGGGGCGCCGAGGAACTCGGCCAGTTTCTCTGCCAGGGCGAGGCTCATGTGATCGCCTTCGAGCCCGACGCGGCGCGGCCGGCCGGCCACATGCGCCACAGCGCGCCAGAAGTTGTCGCGCCGCCAATCGGTGTAGGTGAGTGTCTCTGTGGCCGCGCGGCGTTGGGGCTGCCCGCCATCGATGAGTGCTGCGATCACCACCGCGCGCGTCTCGGTGACGACGAGCGCATAAGGCCGCCCGAAGGCGCAGTAGAGAAAGCCGCTGTAGTAGGCGATGTTGTGCATCGAGGTGAGCACCACCGCATCGCAGCGCGCCCGCGCCATGATGGCGCGCAGGCCGGCCAACCGCTCGTCATATTCCGCGGGCTCGAAGGGCAGGGTTGCGGGCGGACCGTTATGGACCTCCAGCATATCGGGCATCTCGCTCACGGTGCGGTCTCCTCTCTCACACGGCCTCGCCCCCCGCTAGACGGTCCGCCTGTCCCTGCCAAGCCATGCGGTTATGCGATCCCCGGCCCGGGCCTCGGAGGAGGTCCCACCCGTGCCGCACTGCCCCTCAAAGCCGCCGCGACAGCCATCGGGACTGCCTCAAGCACCTCCCCGCGGCGGCGGTCCACCATCGCTCATGCGTCACGCCCGGAGCGGGCGGCCAGCCACAGGCCGATCGGCGAATTGAGGGATGTGTTCTCCATTGAGAGCTGTCTGTTGGCTCGATGCATACACGATCATCGGTCGCCGCCGCGGGGAGGCGTTGAGGCAGGCGCGTCAGACGTCGCGGCGGCTCTGGGCGGCAGCGAGCCGTCCCTATGGTGTCGTCCCTTGCGGAGCGCTGTCGGTCGGGTTGGCTCAGATGCCCCTGCCGCTAGGGCAGTGGATCGCGCTGGGGATTTCGGCCAGGCAGCGTCCGCCCTCGGGCGTCACCACGAAGCTCTCGGTGATCGCAACGCCCCAGTCGGCTGTCCAGAGCCCGGGCATCAGGTGGAAGCACATGTTCTCTTCAAGCGCGGTCTTCTCGCCCGGCCGCAGCGAGATCGTGCGTTCGCCCCAATCGGGCGGATAGCTCAGCCCGATTGGGTAGCCCGTGCGGTTCGCCTTCTCGAAGCCGCGCGCCTCGAAGGCTTCGTAGACGCCCATGGCGACATGCTCGCAGGAGGCGCCCGGCACGGCGCGCGCCAGGGCGGCCTCGATCGCGGCCAGAACCGCCTCCTCTGCGCGCGCGATCTCGGCCGGCATCGCGCCGAGGAAAAGCGTGCGGGAGACCGGGCAGTGATAGCGGCGATAACAGCCAGCGATCTCGAAATAGGTCGCCTCGCCGAGCACCATCTCTCGATCGTTCCACGTCAGATGCGAGGTTGCGGCTTCTCGCCCCGAGGGGGCGATCGGGACGATGGCGGGATAGTCGCCGCCCGCCTCGGGCAGGCCCCGGATTCCGGCGGCGGCGACCTCGGCGACCAGATCGCATTTGCGCATGCCTGGGCGCGCCGTCTCGCGCAGCACCCGATGCATCTCGGCCGTGATCCGCCCTGCCGTCTCCATCGCGGCGATCTCCGCGGGCGATTTCACGAGCCGACAATGGTTCACGAGCCCCGTCGCATCGCGAATCGTTGCAGCGGGCAGCGCCGCTCGCAGCGTCTCGAAACAGGCCGCTGAGAAGTAGTAGTTGTCCATCTCCACGCCGAGGGCCGCTGTCAGACCCCGTTCGGCCAGATGGGTCGCCAAAGTTTCATACGGATGGGCCCCTGGATTTTGGACATGCGCTTCCGGATAGGTGAGCACATTGTCGCGGGAGACCCAGGCCGTTTGCCAGGCGCCGGGCATGTCCTGCGTGCGCACCCAGAGCAGCGGCTCACCCTCGAGCGCCACGACGACGGCCTGATGCACGTAGAAACTCCAGCCATCATAGCCCGTTAGCCAATGCATGTTGCTGGGATCGGTCACGATCAGCGTCGCGATGCCCCGGGCGGCCATCGCCTGGCGGGTCTTTTCGAGGCGCGCGGCATACTCGTCTTGGCTGAAGAAAGGGGGCATTGATCCTCCGGCGATCGGGCGCGGGCTGCGGCGTTGCGTCCCCGCCATAGCGGTGCGGGCGCATCGATCGTTGCAAGGGAATTCTTTGCCAGTACTACTTTACCCATCACGGTGAT
>JBCCLX010000046.1:0-16413 GCA_039026635.1 Pseudomonadota bacterium | reverse complement strand
GCCGCCTCGCCGCCGCCGAAGCGGCCCCCACGGCGCTCGCCGAGGCGCGGGAGCGGGCAGCGCGCGCCCATGCCGAGGCCGAGGCCCGCGCCCGCCGCAGCGCCGATGCCCTCGGTGCTGCCGAGACTGCCCAATCCAATGCCGCCCGCGCCGCCCGCAGCGCTGAGACCGCCGCCGCCGAGGCCCGCGCGGCGCTGGCGGCCCTAGACGCCAAACTCGAAGCTGCCATCGCAACACTCGACGAAGCCGCGAGCCGCCTCGCCGCTGCAGGCCTCGATCCCGTAGCGCCCGCCGGGGCGGAAGCCCTGCCGGCGATCGGGGCGCTCGAACAGGAGATCGCGCGCACAACCCGCGCCCGCGACGCGCTCGGCGCCGTCAACCTGCGTGCCGAGGAGGATGCGGCCGAGATCCGCAGCGAACGTGACAGCATCGCGAGCGAGAAAGCCGATCTCGAAGCCGCCATCGCAAAGCTCCGCCAGGCCGTTGCCACGCTCAACCGAGAGGGCCGGTCCCGCCTTGTTGCCGCCTTTGACCGGGTCAACGAGCAGTTCGCGACCCTTTTCCGGACACTCTTCGGCGGGGGCGAGGCGAGGCTGGTGATGGTGGAGGATGAGGACCCGCTCGAGGCTGGCCTCGAGATCCTCTGCCAACCACCGGGCAAAAAACTCGCCTCGCTCTCGCTGCTCTCTGGGGGGGAGCAGACGCTGACCGCATTGGCTCTGATCTTCGCCGTCTTCCTCTCCCAACCCTCGCCCATCTGTGTGCTCGACGAGGTGGATGCGCCGCTCGACGATTCGAATGTCGAGCGCTTCTGCTCCCTGCTCGAGGCGATGCGCAGCCGTACCGACACCCGCTTCCTGGTGATCACCCACCATCCCCTCACCATGGCCCGTATGGACCGTCTCTTCGGCGTTACCATGGTCGAGCGCGGGGTATCCCAGCTGGTCAGTGTCGATCTGGCGGCCGCGGCCCGCATGGTGGACGCCTAGGGTCAGCGCTGCCGCGCAAGACCTCGAAAAAGTCTGGCGCGCGACGAGCGCGTCAGGCCGCTTGGTTCGAGCCCCGGACGACAGGCCAGAAGTGCAGCCCGAGCATCGCCGATGTGCGCTTGACACCCTATGGGGCCACTTCTACGGTCCGCCGCGATCCGAAGGGGGCAGGACCCCGCATTCCCGAGGCCGGCCGATGGCCAAGAACCGGCAGCGACAGGCATCCCTCGATGACCTCGGCGCCCGGATTGCTGCGGCCCGCGACGCGCAGCAGCCGGCCCCGTCGGCGCGCGCCGGGGCGTTGCGAGGCTGGGAGCTCGCCTTTCGGATGGTGATCGAGTTGGTCGTGGGCATCGCGATCGGCTCGGCGATGGGATACGGGCTCGACACGCTCCTCGGGACGCTGCCAGCGTTCCTCATCGTGTTCGGGCTTTTGGGCTTCGCTGCCGGGGTGCGCGTCATGATGCGCTCGGCGGAAGAAGCGCAACGGCGGCTCATGGCGCCGGAGACGAGACAGACCGGTGCGGGCGCATCGGACGGGAAAGAGCGAGGAAAGAGCCATGGCGGCGGGCGCTGAGGGCGGCAGCTACATTCACCCGATGGACCAGTTCCTCGTGAAGCCGCTCTTCGGCGGCGACCACATGGGCGTGCTCACGGTCTCAAACGCGACAGCCTGGATGTTCATCGCCGTCGCCGGCGTCGCCGCGCTGACGATCTGGGGGACGGCGGGTCGCGCGCTGGTGCCCTCGCGCACCCAGTCAGTCGCCGAGATGCTCTACGGCTTCGTCCGTCAAATGGTCGAGGATGTGGGTGGCGAAGGGGCGATGAAGTACTTCCCCTACATCTTCACCGTCTTCACCTTCGTGCTGTTCTGTAACGTCTTCGGGATGATCCCGTTCTCCTTCACGCCCACCTCGCATATCGCGGTGACGGCCTTCCTCGCGCTCGCCGTCTTCATCACCGTGACGGCGATCGGCTTCATGAAGCACGGGCTGCACTTCCTGAGCTTCTTCTGGCCCGCTGAGGCGCCGGGCTGGCTGCGCCCGATCCTCTGCATCATCGAGCTCATCAGCTACTTCGTCCGGCCCGTCAGCCACTCCATCCGTCTTGGCGCCAATATGCTGGCCGGCCATGCGGTGCTGAAAGTGTTCGCCGGGCTCTTTGCCATGACGATCGCGGGCGGGCTTGGCCCCCTCGCCGTGCTGCCGCTGGCGGCGATGGTCGGGCTCACGGCCTTCGAGCTGCTGGTGGCCTTCATCCAAGCCTACATCTTCGCCGTGCTGACCTGCGTCTATCTTCACGACGCCCTGCACATGCACTGACGCGCGGCGGTCCCGTTCACCCCCTTTCTCGAACATCATCCAGACCCAAGGAGTGAGGATCATGGAAGCTGAAGCTGCTGCCCTTCTCGGCAAGTACATCGGTGCGGGCCTCGCCTGCCTCGCCATGGCTGGCGCCGGCATCGGCGTGGGCCATGTGGCCGGCAACTTCCTTGCCGGTGCCCTGCGCAACCCGGCCGCTGCCAAAGAGCAGACCGCGACGCTCTTCATCGGCATGGCCTTCGCCGAAGCCCTCGGCATCTTCGGCCTCGTCGTCGCCTTCCTTCTGCTCTTCGCGGTCTGATCGACCCTGAGAGCACGAGGTCCCGGGTCACGCCCGGGACGCGTGAGACGACCATTGCTTGCGCCCCGCAGCATCCGGCGTGATGCGTCATGCGCGTTGCGGGGCGCAGGACAGGCTATCGAGGGAATCTCCCCTCCCGGCGCGGTGGAGCGTGATCATGGCGAGCAGTCCTGAACCAGGTGCTGAGGGAGCTGAGGCGAGCGCGGGTGGCCTTCCCCAGCTCGACTTCGACACCTGGCCGAGCCAGATCATCTGGGCGATCGTCGCCCTGGTCGTGCTCTATCAGTTGATGGTGAAAATGGCGCTGCCGCGGATCTCGGGGATCCTCGAGGAACGGGCAGACACGATTGCCGACGATCTCGATCGGGCCGAGGATTTCCGGCGCCGTGCCGAAGAGGCGAGTGATGCCTATGATAAGGCGCTGGCCGATGCCCGTGCCAAGGCGGGTGCTATCGCGGCCGAGGCGCGTGCCGAGATCCAGAAGGACCTCGATGCCGCCCTCGCCAAAGCGGATGCCGAGATCTCGGCCCGCGCGACCGAGAGCGAAACGCGCATCGCCGCGATCCGCGAGGAAGCCGCCACCGCGGTGGAACAGGTTGCGGGTGAGACCGCCGGGGCGCTTGTCGACAAGCTTCTCCCCGGCAGCCGCGACGATACTGCCATTGTCGATGCGGTGAAGGCCCGGGTCTGAGCCGGGCCCGCTGACCAGACGAGAGACCAGACGACACTTTAGGAGCACACCATGTCCCTTCTGCTCGACAGCAACGTCGTCGTTCTGATCAGCTTTCTGATCTTCGTCGGCCTTCTCTACTACTACGGCATCCATAAGATGATCGCGGCGCAGCTCGATGCGCGGGCGGACAAGATCCGCGAGGAGCTGGACGAGGCCCGGCGCCTGCGCGAAGAGGCGCAGAAGCAGTTTGCCCAGTTCGAGCGCAAACGTGCCGAGGTCGATGACATGGCGGCCGAAATCGTGGAGCACGCCAAGAAGGAAGCCGAGGCCGCCGCCGTGCGCGCGAAGGAAGACTTGGCGGACCAAGTTGCCCGCCGCCTCAAGGCCGCTGAAGAGCAGATTGCCATGGCCGAAGCGACCGCGCTGCGCGAGGTCAAGGATCGTGCTGCCGCCATCGCGGTCGAGGTCGCCCGCGAGATGATGGTCGCCGGCATGACCGACGCGACGGGCGCGAAGCTCGTTGACGACGCGATCGACGAAGTGGGCCGCCACCTCAACTGAGCCTTGCGGACCGCGATTTTCGGTTTTCAGCGCAGGACTAGTTCCACGCGCCTGTTGCGCGCGCGGCCCGCGGCAGTGGCGTTGCTTGCGATCGGTGCCAGCCATCCACTGCCATGGGCGCTTAACCGCTCAGCCGCCACGCCGCGTCTGATAAGGGCGTCACGCACCGACTCAGCCCGGGCCTCCGAGACCGTGATGTTGACCGCCAGCGTGCCCTGATTGTCCGAATGTCCGACGACGGCGACCGCAAGGTCCGGGGCCGCGCTGAGGATGTCGGCGACCATATCCATCGTGGCGCTCGAACTGTCGGTCAGGCTCGCGGTGCCCGTCTCGAAGGCGATCCCCGGCAGGACGACATGCCCCTGCCCCTCGAGCTGGGATTGGAGGGCGGCGGGATCGATCGTCAGCGCCGCCGTCGGCACGCTTTCGCCCTGGGGCTCAGCTGCTGGGGCGGCCGGTTCTGGATTGAGATTGGTCTCGCTCTCGGGCGTAGGGGTGTCGGCCGGGATTGGGGGCGCGCCGGCACCACTAGCGGGCGTCACTTCCGCGATCTGGACATGAAGGTTCCCGAGGACCCGGCTTGCGAGGATGGTGACGGCGTGATCGGCCGACGCCGGATCGGTCTCGCTGTCTGGTTCTACCGTCTGTGAGAGGGTCGCCACAGCGGAGAGGATGCCCATGTCCGCCGTGTCCACGAGCATGTCGGGCGCCGGCAGAAGCGTCAGGTCGAAGAGCCGCGCCACGCCACCGCAGGCGCGGTTCAAGCAGTGCAGGACCGTGTCGTAACCAGCCGCTTCCAACCGCGCGCGATAGGCGCCGAGCACCGCTTGCGGCGTCATCTCCGCGACGGCGTCACCCTCGAAGGCGCGGATCGAGAGGCGACCGGCGATGGCGGCACTCGCTTGGTCCGGCAGAGGGAGCGCCAGGGTGTCTGCCTCCTCCCGTCGCTCTGCTGTGGATACCAGGCCTGCGGGCGGGGCGAGCTCGGCAAGGCTCGGGCTCGCGGTTCCGGCCAGGAGTGCGGCCAGCAAGGCGCGGCCGAGCGGGGCCTGGCGGGACATGGAGTACAGGGGCGCGGGGCGGTGAGAGAGGGGCATCAGGCCTCCACCCGGCAGAGCTCGCGATAGTGATAGGCCCCGAAGGCACGAAATCCGAGGCGTTCGTAGAGCGTCCTGGCGCCTGCGTTCTCCTCCACGACGGCATGGGTCATAAGGCGCGCGCCCTCGGCCGCTGCGGCCTCGGCCAAGGCCGCCATCAGGACTGCCGCCAAACCTCGCCGGCGCGCGATCGGGCTGACATAGAGCGCTTGCGTGACCGCGATATCGCCATCGAGTACGATGGCGGCCGCTCCGGCCGGGCGCATGCCCACCCGACCGAGAAAGATGTGTTTGGGTCCAGGCGCCCGATCCAAGGCGGCGCGGCGGGCAGGACCCACGCCGCCTTCGGCCCAGATCTGGTCGAGCACCTCCAGGGGCGTCGTCACCCGGATCGCCGTGCAGGCCTCACGCTCGTCCCCTGCCCCGTCGTTGCGTTGGAGCGCAGACAAGGGTTCGCTCAGCCGCCGTACCATCAGGAGCGAGCGGTCGTAGAGGCGATAGCCGCGGGTCTCGAGCAGCGCGTCGAGGGCCTCATCGCCCGGCCAAAGCTGTGCGCGTGGCGGCAGGCCAGACGCGTGATAGGCGGCCTCGGCCTCATCGAGTGCGGTCTCGAGCGCCATACCCGGTGCGCCCGTCGCCCAGATCGAGGCCGCGCGAGACCCCGCCCCATCGGTGAACCGCAGCTTCCAACCGCCGAGCCAGGCCACCCGCTCGGCCGGCCAGGTCGCATCGCTTGCGGCGGCAAAGCGCGCGCTATCGATCGCCGGCATCGTGTCCGCCTCTCCGACCATCAGTTCTGCTTCAGAAGCCGCGCCTTTTCGCGCTGCCAATCCCGTTGCTTGGAGGTATCGCGCTTGTCGGCCAGCTTTTTGCCCTTGGCGAGGCCGAGCTCCAGCTTCGCGATGCCGCGATCGTTGAAGTAGAGCTTGAGGGGCACAAGCGTCATCCCCTCGCGCCCCACCCCCATGGCGAGCCGTTCGCGTTCCCGTGCATGGACCAGCAGCTTGCGCTTGCGTCGCTCGTCATGGCCGAAGGCGCGGTCCTTCGACTGGCTGAAGGGCGGGATGTAGGCGTTCACGAGCCAAAGCTCGCCATCCTCCACGCTCGCGTAGCTCTCGGCGATATTGCCGCGACCCTCGCGCAGCGCTTTGACTTCCGAGCCTTCGAGGATCATGCCGGCTTCCAGGCTATCCTCGATGTAATAGTCGAAACGCGCGCGCCGGTTCTCGGCAGCGATGCGGCGGGTCTCGTTCTTCTTTTTGTCAGCCATTTTCTGGACCCTTTCCTGGCCCTCTCGTCTCATCGGCGCCGATCCGCAGGCCTTGCCAGCGCGCCATCTCGGCCGCGGTGGGAGCTTCCCACATCGCTTCCATGCCGTCGAACATCGCCTCCGTCACCGCGAAGCCTGTGCCCCCACCACCGGCCGCATTGCGCGCGGTGACACGGGCGCGCCGCGTGGTGGCATCGACGTCGAGCCAGTGGAGCCGACAGGGAATGCCGGCCGCCTCCGCCCAATCCCCGAAATAGGCGCGATCCCCCCGGGTCGTGAACCCCGCATCGAGCACCGCGGGTAGGCCAAGTGGGCAGGTCTCGGCAAGGACGGCGCGCATCTGCGCGGTGCAACGCTTGACACGCTCGAAGGCCCAGGTGCCGAGATCGGCGGGCGCATCCATCCAGAAGAGCTGCCCCATCCAGTCATCGATCGAGAGGCGCAGCGCTCCCTCGCGGGCGGCGAGGGCAATGGCATAGGTTGTCTTGCCCGCGCCGGTGGCGCCGACGATCATATGCAGTGTCCCTGGGCGCATCATGCCCGTCTCCTCCGTTGCCGTGCCATGCCCGCTGACCCACCCGCTGACGAGACGCCACCTGCCGCTTCGCACCTGCGCCGCATCCTGGTGCTTGGCGCCACGGGGAGCATTGGACGCGCAAACGTGCAAGCCCTGATCGCGCGCGGCCATGCCGTCCGTTGTCTGGTGCGCGCTGGCCGCAAGCCGGGGGCGCTTGAGGCAATGCTGCCCGGAGCGGAGATCCGGATTGGCGACGTGACCGATCCCGCCGACGTGTCGCGGCTCTGCTTTGGCGATGGGGAGGTCTCGGCGGTGGTGTCCTGCCTCGCCTCGCGCACCGGGGCGCCCAAGGATGCCTGGGCTATCGATCACGCGGCGCATCGGGGCGTGTTGGCGGCGGCGCGCGCGGCGGGGGTGGCGCAGATGGTGCTCCTCTCCGCCATCTGCGTGCAGAAGCCCCGACTGGCGTTTCAGCAGGCGAAGCTGGCCTTCGAGGCGGAGCTCATGCAGTCGGGCCTCGACTGGTCCATTGTGCGACCAACCGCCTATTTCAAATCGCTTTGCGGGCAGCTCGATCGGTTGCGGGCCGGCAAACCGTTCTTGGTTTTTGGGGATGGGCGGCTGACGGCGTGCAAACCGATCTCCGACCGAGATCTTGCCGATTTCATTGCGGGCTGTCTCGATGACCCGGCGCGGCGGAATCGGATCCTGCCCATCGGCGGCCCGGGGCCGGCGCTGACGCCGCTCGAGATTGGGACGCAACTCTCTCGCGCGCTCGGACGTGAGCCGGCGTTTCGGCATGTGCCGGTTGCGCTGCTCGATACGATCATCGTCGGGCTATCTGCCGCGGGGGTCGTCTCACAGCGCCTGAGGGAGAAGGCGGAACTGGCGCGGATCGGCCGTTACTACGCGACCGAATCGATGCTGCTCTGGGACGCGGCGGCCGGGCGCTATAATGCCGCTGCCACGCCCGAACATGGCAGCGAGACGCTCTTCGAGTTCCAACGAAAGCTGGTCGCGGGGGACCCGGCCGCGCTGGCCGAGGCCGCACGGGATGCCCACGCGGTCTTTTGAGGTGCGGGTCTCAGGCCGCCTCCGCCTCCAACACGCCGGCATGCACCATTGCCGCTCGAATGCGCGCCGCGACCGGCTCGGTCACCGGCAGGAGCGGCAGACGCGCCTCGTTCGCGCAGCGGCCGAGGAGCGAGAGCCCATACTTCGCCCCTGCAAGCCCAGGCTCGAGGAAGATCGCTTCATGCAGCGGCATCAGCCGGTCCTGCAGCTCAAGCGCCGTCGCATAATCCCCGGACAGTGTGGCCTCCTGGAACCGTGCACAGAGCGCAGGCGCCACGTTGGCCGTCACCGAGATGCAGCCGACGCCGCCATGGGCGTTAAAGCCGAGCGCGGAGGCATCTTCGCCCGACAGCTGAATGAAGTCGGTACCGCTGGCGGCGCGCTGCTTGGAGACACGGGTCACATCGCCCGTCGCGTCCTTCACCCCAATGATGCGGGGCAGCGCCGAGAGCTCCGCCATGGTCTCAACACTCATATCGACGACCGAACGGCCGGGGATGTTGTAGATCACGATGGGCAGGGCGCAGGCGTCATGAATTGCGCGAAAATGCGCCAGCAGCCCGGCCTGGGTTGGCTTGTTGTAATAGGGGGTGACGACGAGCAGCGCATCGGCGCCGACACTCTCGGCATGCTGGGCCAGGCCAATGGCCTCGATCGTCGAGTTGGAGCCGGCGCCGGCAACAACGGGCACCCGCTTGTCCGCGGCCTCGATCACCAATTCGACGACAAGGCGGTGCTCGTTATGGGAGAGCGTCGGGCTCTCCCCCGTGGTGCCCACCGGCACCAGCCCATGGCTGCCTTCCCGGATCTGCCAGTCCACAAGCTCCCGCACCCGTTTCTCGTCCACCTGGCCGTTACTGAAGGGGGTGACGAGGGCGGGCATGGAACCGCGGAGAAGGGGCGTGCTCATGGGGGTCACCGGCGCTGAATGGCTCCGCCGCGGCGCTTCTGACGCGCGCGGGCCGCGACACCGCCGCGACAGCCCGTTCCATAGGCGCGCAGGGTCCAGGCGGCAAGGGTGCCGCTGCCTGGGTCGGAGCGCGAACGGCGCAGGGTGTCGCAGCGTCGGGTCTCGTTGCCCGTTCAGCCTCTGCGCCGGCCGTGCTATCTTAGGACCGCGACGCAGAGACCGGGCATCGGCCGCGCCGCGGGCAGGTGTGATCGGGGGTGGGACCCCGCACAGAGGGATAGGTACAGGCATGACCTTCAGGCATTTCGCAGCGCTTACAGGCCTGCTCATGGTGGCCGTGGTGCAGCCGGCGGCGGCCTTCGACCTGGGCACAGCGCAGCGCCATGGCGCCGTGGTGGAGCGCGCGTTGGCCGCGGGCGAGCGGGGCGACTGGTCCTCTGCCGAGGCCATCGCGGCGGCAACAGGCGATAGTGTGGTTCGCGACATCGTGCTCTGGCGCAAGCTGCGCGCAGGTGAGGGCACGATCACCGAATATGATGGCTATGTCGCGCGTCGACCCGATTGGCCCGGCCAGTCGCAGCTGGCCGAAGCGGTGCTGGGCGTCGCCTCGGGCGGCAGCGGGGGTGGAGCGCTCACGGGCTCGGCGGCGGAGTCCTGGTCGGCCTTTTCCCGGCTCTGGCGCGCGCGCGACTATGATGCGGCGGAGCGTTTCCTTGATCGCGTCAGCACTGGGCCGGCAGCCCTCGGCAATCCGAACCGCTGGGCCAATCGGCGCGTGCGCCTGGCACGCCGGGCAGCGCGCAATGGGCGCACAGCGCTGGCCTATCGGCTGGCAAGCCGTCACTACACGACAGCTGCCGCCGGGTATGACCACGCAGACCTCGAGTGGACGGCGGGCTGGATTGCCCTGCGCCGCATGAAGGATCCGTCGCGGGCGCTCGCGCATTTCGAACGGTTCGAGCCGCTGGTCGAGACGCCGATCAGCCTCGGGCGTGCGGGCTACTGGATCGGTCGTGCGGCAGAGGCGCAGGGCGATCTGGCCAAGGCCGAGGCCGCCTATGCCCGTGGCGCACAGCACCAGACCTCCTTCTATGGCCAGCTTGCCGCCGCACGCATCGGCGCCTCGGGCGATCCGGCGCTTTCCAACGGCGATCTGCCCGATTGGCGGAGCACGCCCGTCCAGGCCTCGGACGCGGCCCGGATGGCAACGATCCTGCACTATGCCGGAGAGGACAGCCTCGCCTGGCAGTCCTTCGCCCATCTGGCCACCATCGCCCGCGACCCCTCAGAGATGGAGGGTCTGGCGGCCCTGGCGCTTGCCCTTGGCCAAGAGCATCTTGCCGTGCGCGTTTCGAAAAAGGCGGCACGTAAGGGTGTTGTGCTCCATGGGGCCTACTACCCCGTGACGGAGCTTTCGGACTACGTCACCGCCGTCGAGCCGGCGCTGGCGATGTCGCTGGCGCGGCAGGAGACCGAGCTCAATCCCCGCGCCATTTCCCATGCCGGCGCCCGGGGGCTGATGCAGCTTATGCCCGCGACGGCGCGCAAGGTCTCGGGCTGGATCGGCGAGCCCTATGACCGCGGACGGCTGACAACGGACTGGCGCTACAACGCGCGCCTCGGCCAGACCTATCTGGCGCGACGGATCGATCAGCTCGGCGGCTCTTATGTGCTCGCGGCCGCGGCCTATAACGCCGGCAAGGGCCGCGTCGATGACTGGGTGATCGACTATGGTCATCCGCTACGGGGCGAGGTGGATATGCTCGATTGGATGGAGATGATCCCCTTCAACGAGACCCGGAACTACGTCCAGCGGGTGATGGAAGGCCTCTACATCTACCGCGCCCGCCTCACCGGGACGCCCGGCCCCATGACCATCGAGCAGGATCTGGCACGCGGGATCCGCTAAGCGGATGCTCGCTTCGCGAGCGCTAGACCAAATATCAAGAACAATAGACGCGACGACTGTTGCGTCTTTCTTGGCGAATCCGCGGGGTCAGGAAATCGAACGGGGCCTGTCCCATCGCTCTCAAACTGAAACATAGGCTCCGGAAGTTGTTTCAAACTGAGATAATGCTTCGCTATTTTCGACTGCTTTTTTGTGCCGATGCTGTTCTGGCTCAGAAAATACTTGCAACATGAAAACTGTGATTGAGAACCAATTGATCCGCTCGAACCACTGAGTAAGCCTCACGCCGCATAACTGTAGCGTTACGCTAACCTCTTAGCGTGAGTTCATGATATGACTAAACTAACATTTTCCGATGAAACCAATGGTGGTGCCAACAGTTTTCGGGTCGAAGCGAAGCCTGACGATCCGGATGACTTCACCTTCAAGATCAGTGGCCAAGGCGTGTCGGGCACGGAGAGCTTCGAAAGTATCGAAGCCTGGATCATGCGGGCGGCCGAGCTCTATGGCGGCACCTTCAACGAGAGCGTCGAAGGCAGCACACCTGATGCACAACGCTTCGCGGCATGCGATCCGCCTGCCGGCGGCTCAAGATCTTGTCTTCAAGCAGCTTCTCGACCGTTCAATCTCGCCTCAATCCCTCGTCAGAGCGTACGCACCATGCGTCTGAGGACTAAAAGTGCATCCCTGGACTGCATCAGGCAACAGGGAAAGCGAGGCACACGGGCTAAGTATCGACATTCGCTGCAAGTGCGGTGGGACCTTTGCAATGCGTTTGGAGCAGACGTTGGTTTTGCCACACAGCTAGGCCGAGAGATCAGGAACATAAATCTGCTTGAGAGGGATCATCGATCTGTATCGCGGTGATAGAGAGCCATAATTCTCCAAGAAGACCGTCACGAACTCATCGCCATCGATGAGCCGAAGCTTCGCCCTGTTTCGCTCGAGCTCGACCGCCGAGCGGCTGTAGGACCCGAGGTTGACGAAGAGCCCGTACTCTCCGTCACCCAGCGTCCCCAACAGCTGATCGACGTCTGGGCGCCCGGTCTGTGACGTGGTCCGCTTGCACTGGACTTTCACGATCGGCGGCTGAAACCCCAGCGCGTCCATATGGGCGATGACATCCACCCCGCCGTCTCCCGACTTTTGCGTCACGCGGGTGGTGTAGCCCATGCATTCGAGCAAATGAGCGACGAAATCCTCAAATTCGTGCCCGGACAATTCCGCCATGACCCGCCGGATAACAAAGTCGCCAGTTGTCTCCTCGGCCTGCCGCGAGACCGAGACGGTTGCCGCATCGTCGTCTGCACCCTCCTCCACATCCTCCATTGGAGCGACGACCCCCGATGAGCCGGGTAGCTCGACCCCGCCAACTTTGGCGAGGAACTCGCCGACGTGCCGCTTCACCTGGAACAGGGTGAGGAAGGAGCCGATCTCGTGGAGGGCGCTCTGGCTGAAGTCGCTGCGTGGGAAATGGCCGAGCCAGACAACGGGACGACGGTTGGGATACTCGTCTTGATCACCCTCGACATACCGGTACGACCCCTCGAAGCGGCCGATATTGACGAGCCGGTCCGACTTGGAGGGATAGACTACATAATCGCCGTCCTGCACCGCATGCAGGAACTTGTAGATCGTCCCGGCATCGACCGGGATGGCACCAGCCTTCTTTTCGGGAAAGACGCGCGCCATCTCTTTCTTGATGGCGTCACGGTCGGGCGGGAGCTTCGAGACATCGCCCAACCGGTCCCAGCCGATGGCGACGTAGCCGCCCTCGATCGGGCGCTCGGCGACATGGGCGCCCATGTGGACGCCCCAGACGACTGGCGTGCGGGTCATTTTTTGCCTCCCTGCGACGCCGCGCGTTCCTGGTTGAGGGCGAAGAGGCGGGCGAGGATCTCGTCCTCGGTGAGGGTGCCTGAGCGGAAGTCGTCGCCCCAGCCATAGGCGTCGGCCACGGTCTCGTCGAGGGCGCGGTGCGCGTGGTCGAGCCAGGCGGGGCGGGCGTTGTAGAGGTTCGTGAGCGTGCGCTTCTTCAGCACCTTCGCGGCCTCGTCGTCCTTCGGCAGGATGCGGTCTGGATAGCCCTCGACGACCTCCGGCACGCGGACCACGAGATCGGGCGGATTGAGCCACGCCTCCCGTAGCTCGTTGAGCCGCGCTGCTGCCGCGGCGATGGCCTGGGCGCGCGGGTCTTGCGAGTAGTCCGCGGCGGGGATGTCGGGCGTCAGGCCGGCGGGAAACGCAAATGTCTCGAAGGTGGTCGAGGGCGTATAGCGCGGACGATCCTCTAGCGAGGTGCCCATCCTGAGCGACCACAACTCGTGAAACCGCGAATGGAGGATGCCGAAGGTCGTGTCGTCGTCCCGCGGGATCGCATCAAGTAAGTTTGACGGATAACACGATGAATGAAGCCAGACGAAGAAGCGATACTTTGAGACAACAACCGTCGCGATGTAGCAACCGACACCGCTGAGCCGTTCCCTCAGTAGAGGACGCGGCCTTTCAAAAAGCCACCATCGCTCCGCAGTTTTCTGGTTTCTGTCTTTCTCTCGAACCTCGCGGACTACGCGATCAAGATAGGCGAATGGCTCTTCGTAAAGAGCGGCGTCTTCAGACGAAATGTCTAAGCCAAAGTCGATAACCCAACGATCCAATGACCGACGACTTACATCGCGTCCAGCGATCCATGGACGAATAACGTCGCAGTTCTGGCGACCGTTGACGTTAGTAGGCGATGAGAGAAGTTGACGTGCAAGGACTCCATTAATTTCGAGCGGTCCATATTTTTTCATACCTTCAAAGCAAACTTCTGAATTTTCGACTAGTTTGCGTGATTGCGTAAGATCGACCGACGTCGTTCCATCAACTCTCGCAGTGAGGTCGTTGAAAATCTCTCTGACAGATCGACCATCAAAAGTGACAGTACTGTCACCACCACCGTCGATGCATACCAGCGAAACACGGACAGCGGCTCCTTCGACTGTCCACTCTTCGTCGTCCCATGCGTCGAAAATGCGTCCCTCCCCGATTGCGGTCCGCAGGGTGTCTCGGTTGGCGCCACCACGGATTGAGTTTGTGGAGACGAAGCCGAGGCGATGGAGCCGACCTTGGCTGACCATCTCACCGGCCTTCGCAAACCAGTAGAGCACAAGGTCGGCCCCGCCCCTGACGGTTCCCTTCCACGCGACGCGAAGCCGCTCGACATAGTCTTCGCCAAGCTCGCCGATCATCTTCTTGTCGCCCAGGAACGGCGGGTTGCCGACCACGGCGTCGGCGTCGGGCCAGTCGGCGCGGGCGCCGTCGGGGGCGAGGATGGCGTCGCGGCATTCGATGGTTTCGAGGGGTTTCAGGATCGGATTTCGGGAGGCGTCGAAGCCGTTGCGGCGCATCCACTGGATCTCGGCGATCCAGACGCTGACGCGGGCGAGCTCGGCGGCGTAGGGGTTGAGCTCGATGCCGAGCACGCATTCGGGACCGACGGTCGGGAAGCCGCGGCCAAGGCCCAGCGTCTCACAGTCGAGATTGACCCGGTGCTCGAGGTTCTTGAGCTCGGTCAACGCGATGTTGAGGAAGTTGCCCGACCCGCAGGCGGGGTCGAGCACGCGGAAGGTGCGCAGCCGCTCGAGGAACGCGGTCTGCAGCTCGCGGGCGCCGTTGTGGTGGCGGGTGGCCGTCGATTTCGACTTCGCGGCCTTTTCGGCGGCGAGCGCCGTCTCGATCTCCGCCTTCGTCGCCTCCCACTCGCGGCTCAGCGGCTCGACGACCACTGGGTTCAGGATCAGCATGATCTTGTCGCGGTCGGTGTAGTGCGCGCCGAGCTGGGAACGCTTGTCTGGGTCGAGCCCGCGCTCGAAGAGGGTGCCGAGGATCGCGGGGTCGACGGCGGACCAGTCGAGCCTGGCCGCGGCCAGCACCTCGTCGAGGTCCGTGCGGTCGAGCAGCAGGGCACGGTCGTCGTCGAAGAGCCCGCCGTTGAACCACTCGACCCGCTCGAAGCCCACGGGCCCGCCGCGCTGCATGGCGCCGAAGAGCATGGCGGCGTGGGCCTCGAACGCGTCGGGCTCGCGCTGGCAGTGCTCGAGCATGCGCTGGAACATGCGGTTCGGCAGGAGGTCGACATCCTCGGCGAACATGCAGAAGACGAGGCGGTTGACGAAATGTGCGACCTGCTCGGACTCGTGCCCGCGTTCGCGCAAGCGCTTGGCGAGGCCCGCGAAGGTGGCTGCGGCCTCCTCAGTCAGGGCATGGCGGCTCTTGGCGGGCTTCAGGCGTTCGGGCTCGGCGAAGGCCCATTTGAGCTTCGAGCGTACGCCTGCATCGACAAGATCCTCGGTGCGAAACTCGTGGACCTCCGGCACGAGCGCCGTCCAGTTGGTGTGGATGCGGAAGCGCTCGGTATCGCAGACGATGAGGAGCGGCGGGTTCTCGAGCGCTGGTGCGTATTGCTGGAGCTGGGCGAAGGCCCGATCCAGATCCTTGCCGCGGCCCTTGTACTCCCAGCCGAAATGTCCGCGCTTCCAGACATCGGCCCAGCCCTTGGCGCCGGTCGTCTTCGAGACGCCCTTCTCGAAGGTGTACCACTCGCCCTTGGGGTCGGAAGTGACCGGATCCGGTTCTTCGAGAAGCCGGCAAAGATCGTGAAAGTGAGAGTGCACGACACTGCGCTCGGCGAGATCAACGGTGCGCCATTTCTCAACGAACGCGTGGGGGGCTAGCGGAAGACTGCTCACGGTCATCGAATAGCTCTGAGTGCCAAATCTGATCTGATCCTTTGTGCTTCATCACCCGGAGCACGAGATTGCGGCATGGAGGCGGCATGCGCCAAGATTTCTGTCCGCATCATGCGACAGCTGAGGCACCCTGAAGTGCTCCATCGTCGTACTCAGTGCACCAACTGCGGGCTTTGAACGCTGCCCCGCGAGCTCAGGCCTCGCTGACGAGGTCTGCAACGGGCCGCCCACATGGAGCGGCCCATCGGCATCAGATCTCTACCGATTCCGAGATCGCCAGCGCGTCCTCGAGCTCAACGCCGAGATAGCGGACCGTGCTGTCCATCTTTGTGTGGCCAAGCAGAAGTTGGACCGCGCGGAGCTTGCCCGTCTTCCGGTAGATCTGCGCGATCTTCGTCCGTCTCATCGAATGCGTTCCGTAGGCGCTCGGCTCGAGGCCAATCGACGTCACCCAGTCGCGAACGAGGCGTGCGTACTGGCGCGTCGAGATGTGCAGCGGCTCATGGAACCAACCGGGGCATAGATGCTCCTGCCCGATCATCATGGGATGTGCAAGCCAGTGCTTGATCGACTTCCGAGTGCCCTCCGTCAGCTCGAAGCGCACCGGCTTCTGCGTCTTGCTCTGCAGGATCGAGGTGCGCTCCTTCACTTGGTTGGCGGCGTAGACGTCGGCGACCTTGAGGCGAACGAGGTTACAGCCGCGCAGCTTGCTGTCGATCGCCGTGTTGAACAGTGCAAGGTCGCGGACGCTCTCGGCGATCTCGAGCCGCACCCTGATCGCCCAGACATCCTTCGTAACCGGCCGGTTGGGGCCGCCTTGCGGGTTCCCGATTTGATCTGCGAACTGGATCTCAATTGACGTCGTTAGCGACGTCGCTTGAGAGGATAGGAGATGGCGCAGGAGATCCTGGTCGACCCTGAGCGTCGGCGGCGATGGTCCGATGGTGAGAAGATCGCGATCCTTGTCGAGGCGGCGGCTCCTGAGGCCACCGTCACGGAGGTTGCCCGGCGGCACGGGATCACGCGCCAGCACATCTATCAGTGGCGCTCGGACATG
>JBCCLX010000045.1:0-16426 GCA_039026635.1 Pseudomonadota bacterium | reverse complement strand
TTGCACTGGATGATCGAGCCCGAGAGCGTGATCGGCGACATGGCGCCGGCGAAGGCCACGGGTGAGACCACGCAGGCTTGCCCCCAGGCGCCCATCTCCATCGCCCCCTCGATCAGCGGCGCATCGACGACCAGCGGAGAGTTGACGTTGATCGAGGCGTGCAGGCGCGGCGATGCCCGGGCGCCGTCTTCATCCAGCCCATGGGCGATGCGCATGATCTCGATCGAGTCCCGCGCCCGCACCCGCCCGATGGCATAGATCCGCGTCACCTTGTCCGAGAGCGTGTGCCAGGCGAGCGAACTGGTCAGGTGACGCGTGTTGGCCGGCGTGTCGATCGGTTCCACCGGATGGCCCGAATGGAAGGCGCAGGTCGGCAGCATCTGATTGAGCCGGACCAAGGCCTCGAAATCGGCCTGCGTGCCGGGCCTGCGCCCCCGGTCGGCATCAATAACGTTGGGCGCGCTCGAAGCCGAGCCATAGTGGATCTCCTCGCCGCCGAAATGCAGGTCATGCGCCGGGTTGCGGGCGCGCATGGTGAAGGCGGCTGGGGCGAGGGCGAGGAAGTGTTCGATGACTTCCGCCGGCAGCTGCGTCATACCGGTCTCGCGGTCCACGCTACAGCCGTTGCGCTCCAGAATGTCCCAGGTCTCAGGCGAGAGAAACTTCAGACCCACCTCCTCGAGGAGGCGCAGCGACAGGGCATGGATGCGCGCCTCCTCCTCCGCGCTCAGCACCGCGATGGGCGGATAGGCGCGGCGGAGCGCCTTGAACGGCTCGGGGGCGGTCGGCGCATCGCGCATGCGACGCGGCCGACGGTTAGGGCTCGGCATGGTCTCGATCCGGATCTCCGTTGTCTCACCGATCTTCCGCCTTTCCGCGCCGACGTCACATGCTAAGGTAAAATATCAGACATATCAGATCGGTTATGCTGCGCATGAAGCTCGCAGAGCTCACCACCTTCATCGAGGTCGTCGAGGCCGGGGGGATGACCCAGGCGGCAGCACGGCGCGGCGTCTCGCAGCCGGGGATCAGCCGTGTGGTCCGTGACATTGAGCGCAGTCTCCAGGCGCAGCTCCTGCGCCGAACCGGGCGCGGGGTCGAGCTAACGCCGGCGGGCGAGCGCTTCCTCGCCTTCGCGCGAGAGACGCTGGAGCACTATGCCGAAACGCGCCGTGCCGTCCTGCAGCTGGCCGACGCCGTTCCGTCCTCGCTGACGATTGTGGTGCCGCTTGGCACGGGGCATGTGCTGCTGCCGCCGCTGCTGAAGCGTTTTGCCGCCGCCCTGCCTGAGGTGAACCTGCATCTCCACGAAGACGCCTCAACGAAGATGATGGCGGGTGTGGTGGCCGGCGATTACGACATAGCGCTGATCTGCTCCCCGCCGGCGCTGGCCTCGCAGATCGACGAGCGGCTCTACTGCGAGCAGCTCTATCTCGTGGGCCCAGCGGCGGCGGTGGGCGAGGACGAGCAGGCGATTACGATGGCCGAGGTCGCACAGCTGCCGCTCCTCGTGCCGGGGACCACCTCGGCCTTCCGACGGCTTATCGATGCCTGTTTCGCCGAGGCAATGTTGGTTCCCCGGATCGTTCGTACGCTCGAGACCTCCGAGACCCTGCTCGCCTTTGCCCTGGAGGGTGAGGGCGTGGCGATCCTTCCCTACAGCAACGTGCTGCGCCAACACGGCGCCGGGGAAGTCGCGGTGCGCCCGATCGTGGAGCAGGCCCTGGAGCGAGAGATCTGCCTCGCCATCGGCCAGCATCTCCACGCAAAGACCGTCCCCACCGCACGCCGGGCGATCAAGGAGGCTGTGCGCAGTGTGGCGGCAACCCTGCGCTGGGCGCCGGCGTCCCGCGCGATGGTTGGCGATCGGGGGCCGGTCGTGGCGCGCCGGAACGCTTGAGTTCGAGCGCGGCGGCAGAGAGGGGCTCATCCCCAAGCCCGGCATGCCGCCCGCTGTCGCAAGCAGCCGGTCGCTGGACCCGGTTTTGTCGGTCTCAGGCGCCCTGTCGTCGCTCTCCGAGAGCCCGAAGAGATCGCAGCCGGAGGCTCGCATGGTCGATGCTCTGCGCCCCTGCCGGCTCGCCATGGTCGCGCTTGCCGCTAGATCCGTCTTATGCGCTGGTTCCTTGCCTTCCTGTCTCTCGCTGCGTCGCCCGCCGGGGCGTGGGAGTTCACGCCAAACCCGATCTGCACGCTTGCGCAGGCATCGGAGGTATCGAGCGTGACGGTGACCTATGATCCGCGCGTGCCCGAATACGCCATCGCGCTCCGGCGCACGGTGCCCTGGCCGAAGGATGCGGTGTTCGCGATCCGGTTTGAGGGCCCGCGAGGCCTCACGATCTCGACCTCGCGCCACCAACTCTCCGAGGGCGGAACCGTCCTCACCGTCACGGACCGAGGCTTCGGCAATGTGCTCGATGGGCTCCAGTTCAACGAGACCGCGACAGCGCTCACAGGCTCGGCCGCCCTCACTGTGCCGCTCGAGGGCGCTGCCCAGGAAGTGGAGAAGTTCCGGGCCTGTACGAAGGCAGCATCCGTCTAACCTCTGATCACCGCCTCTGGGTCGGGTGGTGCACCTTCTTTGCGCAGCGGCCGCGCGCTTGGTCGATGGGGTGCTTTGCCTGGGACGTTACAGCACCGGACAGAAGGTTAGACAGGAACCCGTGATCATCCCCGATGATACATCGGCAATTTTCATACTTGAGTGAATTTTCATCTGATGTATCGCTGCAAAGGACCTGCTTCACCATGGCCGAAGCACTCCAGCCTATGCAAACCCTCGACCTCAGCTCTGCTTGCCCATGGCTCTGCGCCGCTCCGCGCTGCCGTGCCGATCTCAGCCTGAGGCTCGCAGTCATGGCGATGGAAACCCTGCTCTCCGTGCGTTTGCCCCGGCCTCGAAACCGCCAACACCTCAGTTCGCCATGACCGGCTCTTTCTCCCGCTGCGAGGCCACCCTATGACCCCCGCCGATCTCGCCCGCTTCCCTACCGGGAACCTCTGCAATGCCAATCCGGCCGTCAGACCGGTCTCACCTGCGATCAAACCGCTTATCCCCGGTAGGCGCATCGCCGGGCGCGCCTGTACCGCCCGGATCACGCCCGGTCAGAACGCCGCCATCCACCGCGCCGTGCACAGTGCAGAGCCAGGCGACATCCTCGTCGTCGACGGTGCGGGATCGGAGCGGTTCGGCCCCTTTGGTGACCTTCTTGCGGAATGCTGCAAAGCGCGCGGCATGATCGGCGGTGTTTTCGACTGCACCGTGCGCGACAGCGCCGATATCGCCGCCCTTGGCTTTCAGGTCTTCTCACGCGGCTTTCATCCGGAGGCCACCGCCAAGACCGACCCAGGGGAGACGGGCATACCCGTGGTCATTGGCGGCGTGCGAGTGAACCCTGGGGACATCCTGGTCGGCGACGACGACGGCCTAGTGGTGATCCCAGCGGCCATCGCGGCCGAGGTGCTGACCCAGGTCGCCGCCGTCGCCGCGCGGGAGGAGCAGATCCGCGCCCGCATCCTGGCCGGTGAGACGACCTATGACATCTTCGAACTTGGACGCGCGTAAACGCCCGGCCGCCAGCGGAGGAAGACGATCGATGAGCCGTCCCGACACTTTCTTTAACTTCTCGGATCTCAGCGCTGGGATCGCCCGAACGCTGGCCACTGGCATTGAGACCCGGGTTTTCGCCGGTGAGCATGCCATGCTCTCCGTGGTCAGTTTCGAGCCTTTGAGCGAGGGCTCGATCCACAGCCACCCGGAGGAGCAGTGGGGCGTTTTGCTCGAAGGCAGCGGCACCCGTATTCAGGACGGCGTAGAAGTCGCCGTCGGGGAGGGCGATTTCTGGCGTACCCCTGGCAACGTCGAGCATGGCTTCCGGGCCGGTCCCGAAGGCGCGCGGGTCCTCGACATCTTCGCTCCGCCGCGTGAGGCCTATCGCAAAGCGGGATCGGGGTTTGGCGTGGCCTCAGCTTAGATGAGGGGTATGGGCTGACGCAGTGCGGACTTCCCTGCGCCCCTGTGATACGCGCCTGGCGCCCGATCCACCGCGGGCGTGGGGCGCGTAATATGTCTCGATGAAACTGTCCGGCGAGCCGCTCGGTTCCCTGGGGATCCCGCAAGGGACTGAGAGGTAGCGTGGGTCTCTGCCTACAGGTCGATGAGGGCGGTGCTCCCACCGCGGAGTGTGGCGGTTGCGGCGGTCTTGTCGCCCTCGACCGTCAGCGTGATCTCGAAGGCGCTGTCCGCGGCGATGCCTAGGCTGAGCGTGGACAGGCGTTGAGAGCCTTGTTCCGTCGACAGCGTCGCCCGACCGGACTGGCGGGAGCGGCTCCGGTTACCCCCGCTGTGGATCTCGGCCTGCAGGTCGAACGAGACACTCGCATCCACCAGACCGCTGGCCATCGCATGAAAGCGCGTGATGCGGCCCTCCTGTTCGACATCGATCCAGGCAATGACGGTGGTTGGTTCTGCGTCGGGCTGCGCGCCCGTTCCCGTCCTCGTCCCCGTTCCCGTGTCGCTCGCCCGCGCCTGACGCCGAAGGGCGGCCATTCCGAGCAGGCCGGCGATAAGCACGCGGCGGCTGAAACCACTGGAGGGAAGGGACCAGATCATTGCTGCAGGATCACGGTTGCAGGCACGTCGTCGTCGAGCCCGAGCGCGTTGAAATCCCGGCGGGCTTCTTCGTCGCGTGGTGTGAGCAGCGGGTCGCGCGATGTGCCCACGACAGGGCCGCGGTCGGTGTGTTCCGGCGCGCTCGTGAGCGCGCTGCAGTCGATGCCGAGCCGCCGGCGCTCAGCGTCGCTGGTCTCTGGCCCACAGAGATCGCGGCCGCCGTCGGTCTGCTCCGCCGATGTCTGGTTCACCTCGGGCGTGATCGAGTCGACGCGCAGTTTGTCGGAGGGAGTGGCACTCGGCAGGATCGCGTCTGAGCCCACCGATCGGTCCGGCGTACCGATCTGAGCCGGCAGATCAAGCCCGCTTTGCGCAAGCGCCGGCGTGGTGATCGTGGCGAGCAGGATCAGCGGGATAGCAAGAAAGTCGGTCCGACGCATGGTCTTCGCTCCCTTGTGTCAGCGCCCTGGCCCCGATCGCGTCACCATGACGGGCGGTGCATTCACGCCACTTTGTGTCACGGTCATCGGGGACATGTCCGTCCCTGTCTGGTCAAAATCGAAGACATGGCCCACGCCAGTCTGGCGTACCGCGATGCTCTGGCCGCCATCCTGGCTGAGGGTGATGCCGTTGGCGAAGCCGTTCTGGCGCAGGTCCGCGCTGTTGCCCTGGCCCGATTGCTCCGAGATGGCGATGTTGTCGCTGCCCTGCTGCGAGATCAGGACCTGATTGCCCGCGTTCGCCCCGAAGCTGGGCAGCAGCACGCCGCCGGCCACCGACTGGTCGACGATGGCCGTGTTGCGCTGCCCACTTTGCAGGATCAGCGCGTTATTGGCCCCGCCGGCATCCCCCTGCTGGCGCGCGAGGGCGGTGTGACCGGCGCCGCTCTGCACCATCAGCGCGGCAGCGCGACCGGATTGTCGGGTTGCGGCCAGATGGTCGCGTCCCTGCTGCAGGATAATTGCCCGTGTTGGCGCCGCAGCGCTCTCCGTGCTTACGTCGGCGGTGTTGCCCTGTCCGACCTGGACGATGGCCGCGCGATCCACGTCCCCGATTTGCTCGATGCCAGAGGGGCTCCTGGCGTCCCCGACCCGGGCCGGGCCGCTGACGGCCGTGGGCACATCGCCGATCTGCCGGATGATCGACAGTGTGTTTTCCGCCTCGCTCTCCAGCCGCGTCTGCGCCTCGCCCGCGACGGGCGCTCCGATGAGCAGCGCGAGGCAGACGCGTCGCAGGGCAGGCGAGAGCCAATGGCGCCGGTGCCCTGTAAAAGCCCGCTTCGTATCCATCGGCTCTGTCTCCTCTCTGCGAGACGGCTCGTTGCGACAGGGCGGGGTCGGACGAACCCGACTTTGCGGGGGCAAAGTCGGGCCGACCCCAATCGGCCGCAAGAAGGCGGCCAGGTGTCAAAGCCGCGGTTCCCGCGACCTCAAGGGGCCTCCGA
The DNA here is from genome assembly GCA_039026635.1 of Pseudomonadota bacterium. GTDB lineage: Bacteria > Pseudomonadota > Alphaproteobacteria > Rhodobacterales > Rhodobacteraceae > Thermohalobaculum. Next base: position 10,370 of record JBCCLX010000045.1, on the reverse strand, counting down.
CGCTCCGCGAGCGACAGGGGCCGTCTGCCATCGGCCCTGCCAAGAGCGCCGGTTGATAGGGCCCCACGTAGTCAGTCGCGCGGAGCCGATCGAATAGGGCCGGCCAAAGGGGGCCGGCCTGAGGGATCAAACCGGTGTCCGATCAGTTGGCCTGATGGACCGCTGCGACGTTGCCGCCGCCCCACTGCTGGACGTTCGACCAGTCACCGCCGTCCTGCATAACAGAGGCGATGTTGCCGGGCCCACCAGCGAGAGAGGTCTGATCGATGACCGACACGTTAGAATCGCCCATCTGGAACGTCGCAGCCATGTTGTCGCCGCCGCTCTGGTTCGTCGAGGCGACGTTGCCGATGCCGTCCTGCAGGGTCGACGCCATGTTGCGGTTGCCGGTCTGCATCGTGAAGGACTGGTTGCCGGTGTCGGTCTGGTCAGTGTAGGCGTAGTTGCTGTTGCCGACCTGCATCGTCTGCTCGATCTGCGACTCTCCGTCCTGCATCACGATCGCATTGTTGAGGGCACCGTCCTGAAGGACGTTCGACGTGTGGCCGAAGCGCGAGCTGAGCGTGTCGAGCTGGGTGATCGAGGCGTTGTTTCGGGTACCTTGCTGGCGCAGGATAGCAAAGTGATCGTCGCTCACCTGGTCAATGCGGCCGTTGTTGCCACGCCCACTCTGGCCCATGACCGCCGTGTTGCCATCTGACGTCTGGCCAGTGCCGCCTGCCTCATACTGATTGATGTCGCCCGTGTTGGAGCTGCCGTCTTGGCGGATGGCGGCGTAGTTGTTGACCGAGCGGGTATTGGCGTCGCCGCCTTGTGCGCCCGAGCCATCGTTGCCCTGCTGGATATCAGCACGGTTCGCCCCGGCGCTGTTGCGCTGGCGCTGTTCGATGATGGTGGTGTTCTCGTTGCCGAAGGTCGTGATCACCGCATAGTCGCCGTTCGGGCCGCCGCGACCGTCCTGCAGGACATTGGCATCGTTGTCGTTGCCACGCTGCACCACGTCGACAATCGCGCCCGGGCCCGCATCGCCTTGCTCGATTGCGAGATCGTTGCCGCTGCCGATTTGGTCGACATAAGCGTTGGCTTCGGTGCCCACCGCGCTCTTGAATTCGCGGATCCGAGGGCCAACGGGCTCGACCTTCACGACGTCTTTCGGCTCGGCCGGTGTTGCAGGAGGAACGTCAATACGACCCGTGGGCACTTTCGGGTCGGGGACCTGCTTCCAGGCCTGCATGATCGTGATTTGATCGATTTGTTGAGCGACGGCGCCCGTCGCCATGAGGGCGGCGAGCGAGATACCAACGAGGAGGTTCTTCATCGTTTCAGTCCTTTTAGTTGCCAACGTAAGTGGCGGTTCCTACTTTCGCTGGCATCGCTCCCGAGCGATACCGGCGGCCGGGTGCAGTGTGAGGGTCCAATTCGCTCTGTGCCCGGTCGTCACCCCGAAAGAGCTGTGCCTTCCGAAGTATTCAACGGTTAGGCGCCGACGCGCCTTTCCGTGAATTCTATGCTTGCGCTGATCGCTGGGGATGCTGGATCGGCGGGTTCGATGGTCTGCGACGCTGGTTTTTCGATCGTGGGCGCAGGGGCTGGCTCGAGCGCGGTAGCCGGCGGGCTGTCGAGCTGGCCCTGGGCGGGCGCTGCGGCATCGCTCGGCGCAGGGGCCGTGCTGGAGCCATCGATTTTCGTCTGCGCCCTGTCATGCGCTTGGGCTTCGCCGATCGATAGGGTGAAGCGCGGCCCATTGACCGGACGTCCCGGCTGGGGTTCTGCGAGTGCCGCCCGCTCCCGCTCCCGCGCGGCCCATCGCTGTGCGGCACGCGCGCGCTCGGCCGCCTCGCGCTCGTCTCGGGCCCGGGGGGACTCGCCACCCTCCCAGTTGAACTCGACCTCTTCTCGGTCGGCGGCGCTGGCCGTGAGCCGGGGCGTCTGCGGCGCCGGCTCTGAGACGGGCTGGCGTTGAGCAACGCGGCGGGTCGGTTCTGTCCCCGGCGCGACCGCGGTGCTCTCGGTCTGCGTGGGGCCAGCTGCGCGCGCAGCTTGTGGCGCGGGCGAGGCTTGGCGGCGAGAGGTCGCGCGCTGGGTCCGCTCCTGGGTGTCCCGCCCGATGCTACCGCGCCGCTCCCCGTCAGCCGAAGCAAGCGCGCGCGGTTGTGACTGTGGTTGTGGCCGTGGTTGCGCCCGTGGTTGTGACTGAGGCGTGGCGACGATGCCGAGTTCCGTGGCGTTGTAAGCCGTGATCAGGGCGTTGCCGGCGGCCCTGTCCGCAAAGGCCCAGAGACCGCTCTCCGCACCCTCGATCACCATGGCGTAGACCGCCTTCTCGATCACGCGACGCAGCGCCATGACGCCGGGCTCGTTATTCGTGATCCCGGCTTCGACCTCCAGAAGCTCGTCGAAGTCAATGAATTTGAACGCCCCGGCCGAGAGCGCCACCGAGGCGAGGGTCTTCGATGTGGTGACATTCGCCAGCACCTCACCGGTCTTCACGCTCACGGCGCGCAGGCTCACGGTGACGGTGTTCTGTCGATACTCCGTATCGCCGCCGATGCCGAGGAAGCGCGCGCCGACCCCGCCGGTGAGCGTGTTCGTGTCGAACCCGACGATCCCGCCCTGCATCAAGATGCCGGCGAAGAGGAGTGGTGGCAGGGCCTGAGGATTGACCTGACGCTCACCGAGATAGCGCAAGCGCATATCGGCGATGATCTGCCGCTCCTTGAGCAGATCGTCGAGCCCGTTGCGCTCGAGCGTCGTGAACCAGGTGCCGCCGCCCGCATCGCGCAGCGCCTTGATCAACAAGGCCGCCCCGCCCTGGCTGACGGCGCGGCTGAGGGTTTGGACGTTTTCCTGTGGCTTGAACTGCCCGGTCTGATCCGGAAAGTCATAGACCGCGACGGGGATCTTCGCCTCCGGCGCCGGCAGATCCTTGAGCGCAGTCTGCGTCGCCGTGATGGGGACGATCTCGGGCTCACGATAGAAGGACGGTGGTGGCGCTCCCACACATCCGGCCAGTGACACACTCAACAACACTACTGCTGTCGCGCGGAGAACCGCACGCTTCTTTGCAGGCATGGTAAACCTCGTTTGGCAGAACGAGACCCGACCCCGGAGATCGCGATCGGGTGACTTGCTACTCGGTCGGTGCCGCCAAGAAACTCGGCACTTCGATCGTCGTGACGCCGCCTGATGCAGCGTCCTCAATGGCAATCACGACCGTTCCGTCCAACAAGGTGTTGAACGCGATCGTGGTCTCATCGAAGACGAACTCGCCATCGGGCTCGGCGTCTTCACCAAATATTGCATCAGTAATATCTGCAGAGAGACGAGACAGGATTCGGCTCTCAAGTTGGCGAACAAACAGGTCCGCCTGCGATAGGCCGTCATCGAACGGATCTGAATCAGCGCTGGATGGCGGATCAGGCCGATCGGTTTCAGCAATCGACAGTAGATGGCTGCTATTGAAGGAGTTGCCGCCGAACGACGGATTCACTGGTGTGTACACCAATTCCTGCGCTGCGGCAGCATTCATGCACACGAGTGAAAACAACACACAGAGTTTGCCGGGCATCATCATGATGATCCTGTTGAACACTTACACTCTTTACCGGGGGGAGTGTGACCACGTCGTTTTCGCTTTTCAAGCGAAAACCTAAAGAATCGTTAACCTGTTCCGATCTGAGACCTTCTAATATTTATGAGCGTTATGAGTAGCTTAGAGCGTCTGAGCGTCGGTGGGCTGTCTCGCAAACGGATTCGCGAACGGACTGAATGAGTTGAAATTAAGGCGGTTCCTCATCATTGGGAGCCTGAATTTTGTGCATCATGCGACTCAGATAGGCATCGACTTTCGCCGAGTCTCTCCCTGCGCGAGACTGAGCGTACACGATGCTTTGCATGGTCGTCATCCCGCATTGCATCAATCCGAAAGTCGGAAAGAGCAACTGGTCCGTCGCGCTGCAGCCCTGAGAACCTCTCTCAATCCACTGGTCCTTGCCTTTGGCCGCTGACGCCGACCTTGTGGGGCCTTGCCGAGCCTGTTCGGATGCGCATTGGATAGGGGTGTGCTGGCGCGTCTTGGTGACGGCGGGTGTTTTCGTCCCCTGTGGTCGAAGAACCGCCCACAAAACGGCGCCTGGGCTGAAGGTTCGTCGCCTTTCGACCGAAAAGTCGTCGAACGCCAGCAATCCCAGAGCCGTGAGGTCGCCGCCAGCGATCCTGTCCGCGGCGCATGGTGGTCGGCGCATCAACGCCATCGCGCCCTAACTGCGGAACACAATGCACCTCGTGCGTGTCCCTATGCGGAGGCTCCATTTGGACCGGCTCGCGAGCGACCAGGGACGAGGGCGCAGACGAGATGCCGATGGGCGAAGCCGACCATGCCGACGAGATCCGGGTCCGTCGCGGCCGCCGCAAAACCGCATGCGGCACGGAAGCTGCAGAGCGAGGGTCGGAAAGAGGTCGCTGCAAAGGAAATGCGCGCTGCTCCTTGGGGCCATCGCGCCGCGATGAGTGAGGACGGGAGCGCCGTCTGCTGGGTGGAAATGCTCCCGCGTTGCGTATCAGGACGGCGAGAATTGTCTTGCGAACCCCATCCGGCGCGTATGCGATGGCGGCGACGGAAAGTCAGCAGAGGCCCTCAAGGGCTCGGAAAAGTTCAACAACCTAAACACAGACGACAGGGAAAGGACGACATCATCATGATCCGCAGAAAGGCAATGGCGCTGCTTGCAGCAGCCGCGATCCCGCTTTCCGCCACGGGCGCGGCCCAGGCAGCTGACCTCGTGCTCGGCGTGCCGAACTGGCCGGCCGCGAACGCGACCTCGAACATCCTGAAGGTTGTGATCGAGGAGAACTTCGGCCTCGAGGTCGAGCTGCAGAACGGGACGAACCCGATCATCTTCGAGGCGATGGACGCAGGCTCCATGCATCTCCATCCCGAGGTGTGGCTGCCGAACCAGGCAAACCTCCACGAGAAATACGTGAACGAGGAAAAGTCGGTCGTCATGAACGAGAACCCCGTTCAGGCGGTTCAGGGTATGTGCGTGACCAAGCATACCGCTGACACTTACGGGATCAGCTCCATCAATGATCTGACCGACTCGGACAAAATGGCGGTCTTCGATAAGGACGGCAACGGCACGCCCGAGGTTTGGATCGGGGCGCCTGGCTGGGCCTCCACCGTGATCGAGAAGATCCGGGCCAAGTCCTATGGCTATGACGAGGTCATGGACCTGAAAGAGTATGACGGCACGGTGGCCTGGGGTGAGCTTGCCGCCGCGGCGAATGCGGATGAGCCCTGGATCGGCTTCTGCTACGAGCCGCACTTCATCTTCGTGGCCTATGAAATGGTCTACCTCGAAGAACCGCCCCATGATCCTGCGACCTGGACGATCGTCCAGCCGACGGACGATCCGGCCTGGCTTGAGAAGTCCCAGGCCTCGACCGCCTGGAAAGGTGCTACGCTCCACCTGCATTATGCCGCCGAAGTGCGCGAGAAGTTCCCCGAAGTCGCCGCCATGCTCGACAACTACAGCATGCCCCCTGCGGTGCTGAGCGAGGCGGGCTATGCGCTCTCGGTCCAGGACGTCGATGTTGAGACCTATGCTCGTGACTGGGTCGCCAACAACGAAGACGTGGTCCTCGGCTGGCTCACGAACTGAGCGAGACCATGGTGGAAGGCGCCCGGATCGTGGGGCGCCTTCCGATTTCCTGGCGCGTGGACATGGGGACGCTGCGATATGACCGAGAACGTGGTGGAGCTTTCGAGCGTCTGGAAAGTCTTCGGCGAGCGGGCCGCTGAGACGATTGCCGAGGCGGAGCAGGGCGAGCTCTCCAAGGCGCAGGCGCTGGAGCGCTTCAAGACGGTGATCGGTGTTCGAGATGCGACCTTCACGGTCGCCCGCGGCGAGATCTTCTGCATCATGGGGCTCTCCGGGTCCGGCAAATCCACCCTTGTTCGCCATGTGAACCGGCTCATCGAGCCTTCTGCCGGGACGATCCGGGTCTTGGGCGAGGATGTGAGCGCCATGGGCCCAAAGGCGCTGCGCGAGATGCGGGCGCGCCATATCGGCATGGTCTTCCAACACATGGCCCTGATGCCGCACCGCTCGGTGCGCGAGAACGTGGCCTATCCGTTGGAGATCCGGAAGATCCCGAAGTCGAAGCGTTGGGCGATCTCGGATCATACCCTCGGGCTCGTGGATCTCAGCGGATATGAGGACCGCCTGCCCAACGAGCTTTCGGGCGGGATGCAGCAGCGGGTCGGGATTGCGCGGGCCTTGGCCTCCGATCCTGAGATCCTGCTCATGGACGAGCCGTTTTCTGCGCTCGACCCCCTGATCCGGCTGCAGCTGCAGGATCAGTTCAAGGTGCTCGTGCGCGACCTGAACAAATCAACGCTGTTCATCACCCACGACCTCGATGAGGCGATCCGGATCGGTCATCGCATCGCGATCATGAAGGACGGGGTGATCGTACAGATCGGCACGCCGGAAGAGATCGTGACCCAGCCCGCTGACGACTATGTGCGCGAGTTCGTCCAGGGCATCTCGCGGCTGAAGCTCGTGAAGGCGCATACGATCATGGAGCCGCTCAACGGCAGCGGTGCGCCGATGGACGCCAAGCGGGTGTCTGGAGAGAGCGATCTGGACTCGCTGATCGACATCTCAGTCGACACGGATGCGCCGCTTGTCGTCCAGGAAGCCGGGCAGGATGTCGGCGTGATCAGCAAGACCACGCTCCTGCGTGGCATTCAGGGCGGGCGGTGAGCGATATGGCGAGTAAGGATATTGTCGGCCAAACAGCGGCTGTCCGCGACATTGAAGTGGATCGCGCGGCTTTGGAGGCGTCGATCTCAGCGTTTGCCGAACGCAACGCTGACTACTACGCGAAGTCGTTCCACAAGATCCACGACAGCACCGGGCCGATCCCCCAGGTCTTCAACATGGCCGCGGCACTCGCGGGCCCGTTCTGGGCGGCGGCCCGCGGCATTTGGGGTATGTTCTGGGCCTTTATCATCCTCGAGATCGTGGCCTTCGTGCAGATCGGCCGTGGGACCTGGGGCGAGCTCGGTGCCAGCGCTCTGGCACAGGCGGAGCGTCAGCAGGGCAGAGCCGAGGAGTTCCTGCAGCGCGCCGCAGAGGCGGTTGCCGCCGGCGAGGATGGGTCACGATTTCAGCAGCTTGGCGACAACCTGATGCGCGCTGCCGAGCGCTCTCGGGAAACCGCGGAGGCAGCGGCCGCCGATGCGCAGATGATCCTGATCTCCGGGCTAGCGCTGCTCATCGTCCTGCGCCTGATTCAGGGCCTCTGGGGCAATGTCGTCTACGAGAAGCAGTACAGCCGTTGGCGCGTCGACCCGGACGCTGTGCCGTCCGGCTTCAATCCGAAGAACCTTGCCCTTGGCGCGGCCCTCGGCCTGATCATCGTGCCGCTCACGGTCTATCGCTTCACTGTCGAGGGTGTGAGCGAGTGGATCACGGAGTTTCCGGCCAACCCCGATCACTATTCCAACAGCGCCCGTTGGCTCGAGGGCGTGATCGACAATGCGGCCAAGGGCGGGGCAGGCGCGTTCGACGGGATCGTCCTCGGGGTGCGCCAGGTGCTCGACGCGATCTCGGTCGCCCTGATCGGCACGCCTTGGCCCGTGGTGATGACCGTGATCGTTGTCGTCGGCTGGCGCGCGGCAGGCCCGCGGGTCGCGATCTTCACCGCCGCCGCGCTCGCCTACATCGCCTTCCTCGGCTACTGGGAGATCGCGATGGAGACCGTGGCCCTCGTGGGCGCTGCGGTCGTTCTATGCGTCGTGATCGGCATTCCCCTCGGCATCTGGTTCGGCAAATCCAAACGCGCCTATGGCATCGCCGAGCCAGTGCTGGACCTGATGCAGACGCTGCCGGCCTTCGTCTACCTCATTCCGATCATCGCCTTCTTCGGCACCGGCAATCCCCCGGGCATCCTCGCGACGATCATCTTCGGCATGCCGCCCGTCATTCGGTTGACCGCCCTCGGCATGCGGGGGGTGCCGGACAGCATCAAGGAAGCTGCAATGGCCTTCGGCGCCACACGTTGGCAATTGCTGAAGGATGTCGAGCTGCCGCTCGCCCTGCCGTCGATCATGACGGGGGTTAATCAGACGATCCTGATGTGCTTGTCGATGGTGGTGATCATCTCGCTGATCGGGGGTGGCGGCCTTGGACAGGTGATCCTGGAAGCCCTGCAGTTCGCCGCCAAAGGCCCGGGGCTGCTCGGTGGCTTCGCGATCCTCTTCGTCGCCATGGTCATCGACCGGATCGTGCAGGGAGCCTTTCGTCGCGCCGATCAGCGCTGAACCGCGGAGGACGAGGCCCCGTGTCGCCGGTCAGTCGATCCGGGTCACGCGGCCATCAAGCGTGGGCACGGCCGTGCCCGTCTCGAAGGCGCGAATGACCTGTGCGGCCATGAGTTCGGCCGCCGTCGCTTCGATGATGCTGCGCTTGTCGGCGAACATGGCGTAGCCATCGCCACCCCGGCCCATGAAATCGTTCGTGGCCAGACGATAGGTCGCCGCGCTATCGATCGGCGCGCCGCCGACCTTGACCTCCGTCACGCGCGCGCCGGCGGCCTTGGAGGCGTCGAAGGCGAAGGTCATGCCCGAGACATGCGGGTAGCGGCCCCCACCGTCCTCGATCGCCGAGACGCCGTTCTCCAGTGCCGCGACGATGTCGGCGCCTGAGAGTTCCAGGACCACGGTCTTGTTGCCGAAGGGCAGTTCCGTCAGCACGTCCCGCCGCGTGATCACCGTCCCGGGTTCGTATTGCCGGTCGCCTCTGATGCCGCCGCCGTTCGTGATCGCCACATCGGCCTCCGTCGCTGCCCGCATCGCATCGACAGTGAGGTTTCCGAAAGCGCTTTCGGCGGCGCGCACCGTTGTGCGCCGGGTGTCGAGCAGGACAGGGGTTGCCCCGATCTCGATGTCCAAGGCCTCCGAAAGGCGCGCCTCGTAGACCGCGACCTCGGCGGCCACAGCCTCATCCGGCACAACGTCGCGCGTGTTGATGACGGTGAAAGCCGGGCGCCATTCGACCTGCGGCCCGCGGCGGCCCTCCACCGTCTCGATGTCGAGCGTCACGATGGTCACGAAGCTGGCCTGGCTATCGCTCTCCACCAGAGCGGTGTTGCCGTCATACCAAATGGCGAGATCATGATCGTCGCCGGAGAGCACGACGTCGACTTCTCCGGCGGCATAGAGTTGCCCATCCTCGGAGCGGTCGGTGTGCGTGAGCGCGATCACGACATCAGCGCCAGCCTCGCGCAAGGCCGTGGCGGTCGTAGCGGCCACCTCGACGGGATCGCTGAAGGTGACGTCTCCCGGGGAAGATTTGATCGGCGTGCCGGCCGTTGTAAGACCGAAGACGCCGACCACGTGATCGCCGACCTCGATCATCATGCTCTCTTCGACACCGTCGATCAGGGTGCCATCGGGTTCGAGCGCGTTGTTCGATAGAACCGTGAAATCGGCCTCGGCGATCCGGGCCCGCGTGACGTCCGGTCCAAAGTCGAACTCATGATTGCCGAGCGCCATGGCATCGAGCCCGACCCTGTTGAGGAGCGCGATCATATGGGCGCCTTGGTCAAAGCTCGAGAGCAGCGACGGCGAGATACTGTCTCCCCCGCTCGTCGCGAGCACCGTGCCGCCCCGCGCGCGGACATCGGCGATCACCGTCGCCAAGCGCGCCACACCGCCAGCACCGCCCTGACCCTCCATCCGATCGAGATCGTTGACGTGGACAATCGTGAGCCTGTCCTGGGCGAGGGCGGGCGCAGCGGCCAGCAGGGCAGCGACAAGGGTTACAGCAAAGCGCATCCGGTCTCTCCTGTTCGACTTGTCAAAATGGTAGCGCCATGACGGCGCTCATAGAAGTCCTCGGGCGCAGAGGATCTCACCCGGCGGCGCGCGCCGCCCCTCCTGGTGTCGGGGGGTGGCATGCCCGCAGGCCTGCACGGCATTCAAAGATCCCCGGCGCGCGGTATGCTACGCGGGCACGCCGTGGAAAGGGGCGCTTGTCGCTGGGTCGCCATGGGCCAACGGCTCTGGCGAAGCGCGTCGGGGGGAAACACCTGCCTTTGCGCCGCGATCAAGAAGGGGTTGAGACCATGCAAACGACCTCATCGCCGCTCCCTGCGACGATCCTCAACGGGTTTCTTGGGGCCGGTAAGACGACGCTGCTGCAGAACCTGTTGGTGCAGGCGCGCAAATTTCCGGATGTGCGTCTGGCGGTCATCATCAACGAGATGAGCGCGCTCGATGTCGACGGTCGGATCCTTGACACCAGCGAGGTCATGTCGCGTGAGGACGCGTTGTTCAGCTCCGTGCCGGCGGGCAGCATCAG
>JBCCLX010000044.1:0-16695 GCA_039026635.1 Pseudomonadota bacterium | reverse complement strand
GCGCTGACCGACTTCCACGAAGCCGCCCTCACCGCTCTGGCCGCCGGAGACGCCCCCGCCCTCGCCAAGGCCATCGCCCAAGACATCAACCAAGGCGCAGCCCTCGCCACCGAAGCAACCGCATCGCCCCCCTAACCACCATAACCGCCCCACCACGCCACCAGATGACCGGTTAGGATCCAGATGAGAGAACACGGATGGTCTATCAGCTGAGCTATGGGCTGCTGCCCAAGGACACGATGTTCGGCACGTACCTGGAGGTGCTCGAGGGCGACGACGAGAGCTTCGAGCTCGAAGATCCGACGCCGGATGACGGCGGGATGATCGTTCCTCGCAGCACGGACGTCGGTCGGCCGCTGTTGAGCGATAATCCGCCGCGCGTGCTGCGGCGTGGCGGCCCCGGGCCGGAAGTGGTGGCCATGCTGGACATCGACTCGTTCGGTTCGTTCCTAGTGATCACCGAGGCGGTCCGCGCGATGATCGAGGCGCTGGAGCCCGACATCCATCAGTACTGGCCCGTCACGATCGTCGTGCCCGATCGCGACCCTGCCCGCTACGAGCCCGAGGACGGCATCTATATCGGCCAGAAAGAGGGCCGCGTGCCCGATATCCCGGTGCGCGAGGCGTATCTGCTGAATGTCTGCAAGCGCCTCGACACCATGGACAAGGAACTGAGCCATCCGGTGTCCGACCGGGGTTTCTTCGCGCCGCACCACCGCAAAGAGGGCGAGAGCGTGCGCCTCGTCTACAGGCGCGAGGCCTGTGTCGGGCATCACCTTTGGATAGACAAGTTCGTTGCCATGAGCCTGCTGGTGAGCGATGCGCTCGCTCAAAAGCTCAAAGATGCGGGCACCACCGGCATTTCTCTTCGCCACTCTGAGGAGGTGTGAGCCGGCGCTTGCACGGCCCCACGGATGGAAGGACCCAGGCATGGCCTACACCCTGCTTTCGACGGGCCCGCCGTTGGAGAGCAACATCCCGCTCTACTGGGAGGCGCTCGGCGGCTCGCTCGACAGCTTCCAGATCGACGATCTGACGCAGGATGCGGGGCTCAAAGTCATCCAGGGCCTGCGGCAGACCGGCCGGCGGATGAGCGCGCAGAACCCGCCCAAGGCGATGCGCCGCGTCGGCCCGAGCCTCAAGGTCTTCGCGCTCGGCGATTACACCTTCTGGTCGGATATCCACATCGTCTCGCCCCGGCTGCACGCCCTCATCGAGCGCATGGAGCCCGGGGCGCACCAGTTCTGGCCGGTCGACGTCCATGTCGCGGGTTACCGTAACGAGGAGGACTACTTCGAGGGTAGCGGCGGCGGCGACGACCCGGCCCTCAGGCGGGAGCTCTTCGACCGGCGCTACCTGATGAATGTGTGCAACCGCCTCGACGGCATCGACCTGGAGGCGAGCCAACCGATCACCGAGCGCGGGTTCCTATCCTACCGGGGCAAGGACCGCCGGATCGTGCTCGACCGCCGCAGGATCGCGGGCCGCCACCTCTGGTACGAGATGCGGCTGAACCCGAGGATGCTGATCGTGAGCGAGGCCTTCGCCGACGCACTTCGCGCCGAGGACATGACAGGCTTCGGCCTGACCGCCATCGAAGAGCACTGATCTTCCCAGTCGGCGCAATGCGTCGAGCTTCAAGTGAGGGCCCGCATCATGGCAAACATCACGCTTTCGACGGTCCAGCCGCGGGAGAGCGGCGCGTCCGCGCGTGACATCACCGTTAAGATCTCGCCGCTGTGCGGCAGAAACCTCGATGGTGCCGTGAGCCGACAGATCGATCGCCGCCATTCATCGGACGTCTGTTCAGTCCGCTGAGTGATCTCGCGGGGCGGGAAGAGCGTGGGGTTGGGGCGGGGCTTGACCGTGGTGGTTTGTGATCACAAAAGGCGTTTGGGCGATGCACATGGTATGCACAATGCCTATGCATAACGGTCGAGAGGGAGCGGGGCGATGAATGAGACGGTGAACCTGCGGGCGACGGCGGATTATCGGGCTATGGATGCCGCGCATCACTGGCATCCGTTCAGCCATATGCCCTCGCTCAACGAAAAGGGCAGCCGGGTCATCGTCGGCGCCGATGGCTGTTGGCTGACCGATAGCGACGGCAACAGGATCCTCGACGGGATGGCCGGGCTCTGGTGTGTCTCGGTCGGCTATGGGCGGGAGGAGATCGTGGAGGCGGTCGCGCGCCAGATGCGCCAGCTGCCCTATTACAACACCTTCTTCCAATGCACCCATCCTGCGGCCGCAGAGTTTTCGGAGGCGCTGGCGCGCGTCGCGCCGGAGGGGTTCGAGCGGGTTTTCTTCACCAATTCGGGGTCGGAATCGAACGATACGGTGTTTCGCCTCGCCCGGGTCTATTGGGACGTCATGGGCCAGCCGAGCCGCAAGAAGTTCATCGCGCGGCGCAACGCCTATCATGGCTCGACCGTGATCGGCGCGAGCCTCGGCGGCATGGGCGTGATGCATGCCCAATCCGGCCTGCCGATCCCGGATATCGTGCATGTGGACCAGCCCTATTGGTATGGCGAGGGGCGCGAGACGGGCATGAGCCCTGAGGACTTTGGGCGCGCGCGGGCCGAGGCGGTGGAGGCCGCGATCCTGGCGGAGGGGCCCGACACCATCGCGGCCTTCATCGGCGAGCCGATCCAGGGGGCCGGCGGTGTGATCATCCCGCCTGAGAGCTACTGGCCCGAGATCCAGCGGATCTGCGACAAATACGGCATCCTGATCGTCGCCGATGAGGTGATCTGCGGCTTTGGGCGCACGGGCCGCTGGTGGGGCCATGAGACCTTTGGGTTCAAGCCCGATCTGATCTCGATCGCGAAGGGCATGACCTCGGGCTATATCCCCATGGGCGGCGTGCTGATCTCGGACCGTGTGGCGGGTCCCGTGGGGGAGCGCGCTGGCGAGTTCTTCCATGGCTATACCTATAGCGGCCACCCCGCCGCCTGTGCCGCCGGGATCGCCAACCTGCGGATTATCGAGGAGGAGGGCCTGGTGCCCCGCGTCGCCGAGGATATCGGCCCCTATCTGCAGGCCGGTTGGGGGCAGCTTGGCGATCACCCGATCGTTGGCGAGGCGCGGATGACGGGCCTGATGGGAGCGCTCGAACTGGTGGCCGATAAGGAGACCGGTGCGCGCTTCCCGGACGAGGTCTTCGCGGGGCAGCGCTGCCGCGACCTCTCCGTCGAGGCTGGGCTCGTCATGCGCGCCGTGGGCGATACGGTAATCATCTCGCCCCCCCTCGTGATCTCGCGCGAGGAATGCGATCTTTTGGTCGCGCGCGCGCGGGCGACGCTCGATACGCTGGCGGGGCAGCTTGAGGCTGCGGGGCTTTTGGCAAAGGGCTGATCGGCCGCTGCGCAGGCGGGCTGCGAACGGATTGGGACCCTTCGTGACGAGCGCTGCCCGCAGCAGAGCGTTCCCGCCATCCGGGGACGTCGGAGGGAGAATGCCCAGATGACCGAGAAACCCGTGCTCTACGGCTTTAGTGGCTCCACCTTCGTGCGCACGGTGCGCATGGTGCTGGCCGATAAGGCCATTGCCTATGATCAGGTCCCGGTCAACGTGCTGACCGGCGAGCCGAAGGAGGCGGAGCACCGCGCCCGTCACCCCTTCGGCAAAGTGCCGGTGCTGGATATCGACGGGATGCGCCTGCTCGAGACCGAAGCGATCACGCGCTATCTCGATGACGCCTATCCCGCGCCCGCCTTGGTGCCAAAAGATCCCAAGGATCGAGCGCGGATGAGCATGGCCTTCAGCGTGACCAGCAGCTACGGCTATCCTGCCTTGCTCGGGGCAGCGGGCTATCACCTGTTTCCCGAGTTTCTGGGCAATCCCAGCGAGGCGGATTATGCGGAGGCGATGGCTGGTGGCGAGACGCTTCTTGCGCTCCTGATGGAGAAGAAGGGAGACGATCCCTGGCTGGCCGGCGCATCGGCGAGCCTCGCTGACTATCTGCTCGCGCCCATCGTCTTCTACGTCTCGCTCAGCCCCGCGGCCGAGACACTGCTCGCGCCTTCGCCGGTGGCCGCCTGGTGGGAGCGGATGCAGGGCGTGCCGAGCTTTGCGGCGACGGCGCCGGATCTCGGCTGACGCGCATGGCCGGGGCCTATCTCACCGCGAATGACGTGCCTGGGCAGCATGCGCGATCCTGGTATGCCGAGACGGCGGGCCCTTTTCCGGACCATCCACCACTGGCGGGAGACACGCGCGCCGATGTGGCGATCATTGGGGGCGGCTATGCGGGGCTCTCGGCGGCCCTGCATCTGGCCGAGCGCGGTTACGACGTCGTGCTGCTCGAGGCGAACCGCGTCGGCTGGGGCGCCTCGGGGCGCAATGGGGGGCAGATCGGCGTTGGCCCGCGGGAGGATATCGACAAGTACGAGCGCCTGGTCGGTCGTGAGGATGCCGCGCGCGTCTGGGCCCTTGGGCTCGAGGCGACGGCACTGGTGCGCGATCTGGTGGCGCGCTTTGACATGGACGTGCAGTTGCGCCGGGGCACCCTGCTCGCTGCCTGGAAGGCCAGTGATGTCTCGGGCTTTCACGCCTATGCCGAGCATCTGGCGACACACTACGGCTATGACGGCGTAGAGCCCTTGGATCGTGCAGCGATCCGGGCGCATCTGGGGACCGAGCGCTATCACGGGGGCGCCCTCGCGCGCGATGGCGGGCATCTGCATCCGCTGCGCTATGCCCTGGGTCTGGCCCGTGCGGCCGCGGCTGCCGGGGCGCGGCTCTATGAGGGCACGCTCGTCCGCCATGTCGAGGCCGGCCGGGTCGAGACCGCAAAGGGCAGGGTGACGGCCGATCATGTGATCCTGGCCGCGAACGGTTACCTCGACGGGCTGGTCCCGGCGGTCGCGCGGCGGTCGATGCCCATCAACAATTTCATCATCGCGACCGAGCCCATGGGGGCTGAGCGGGCGCGCGCCGTGATCCGGGACGATGTTGCCGTCGCCGACACAAAGTTTGTGCTCGACTACTATCGGTTGACGCCCGACCACCGGCTCCTCTGGGGCGGTGGTGAGAGCTATGGCGCGCGTTTTCCGAGCGATATCAGCGGCATTGTGCGGGCCAAGATGCTCGCGGTTTTCCCCGATCTGGCGGATCTGGCGATCACCCATGCCTGGGGTGGCACGTTGGCGATCACGCTCACGCGCTTCCCCGCTTTCCAACGGATCGATAGGGGGCTATGGGCGATCTCGGGTTGGTCTGGCTCAGGCGTTCATATGGCGACCTTTGGCGGCAAGCTGGTGGCCGAGGCCATTGCGGGGACTGCGGAGCGCTTCGACGTGCTCGCCCGCATGCCCGTGCCGCCCTTTCCCGGGGGGGCTTGGTTCCGCGCACCACTGCTCGCGGCGGCGATGACCTGGTACAGCCTGCGCGATCGGCTTTAGGCGCCGGTCGCTCTTTGAACGCGCACTGCGGGAGCGCCCACCTAGCGAGCGCGTAGCCGCCCCTTAGCTGCCGGTGGCGATGAACTCGTAGTTGAAGGCTGCCGCGTTCATCTTCGACAGGATCTGGTTGTTCTGCCAGGCGATCAGCCGCATCTCCGCCGCGCTCGGCTCTTCGCCAGACGCAATGCGCACATAGGCCGGCTTCACCTCTTCCCAGAGCTCGGCGACATAGTCGAGCTGGCTGCGCAGGCCCGCATCGCTTTCAGCGGGCAGGTTAAAGGCCGGAAAGCCGTCGCGCAGGGCGCTGAGCGATGCGTCGAAGACGCCGATGGCTTCCTGCAGGCTGGCGCGGCTCTCTTCGGCCTGAACACTCGCTTGGATCAGGCAGACGTCCTTGGCCATGCTCTGGGAGAGCGTCCGCTGCCGGCTGGCCAGCTTGATCTTAAGCGAGATCTGGAACGGGAAGCTCTGATCGCCGAGGGCATAGGTGCGCTCCGCCATCTCCGCGACATCCCTCGCCGCCGTCTCTACGGCGCCCGACGTGCCGATGACGCCGATCACGACCTGCATGGACGGGCGCTCGCTTTGAGCCAGAGCCGCCACCCGTGCGCCCCAGGCCGATGAGGCACTGTCGAGCCGGTCGAGGGCCGAGATCATCCCGCGGCTTGTCTCAGCCTCGAGACCGAGCGCATCGCTGCCATCGCGCAGCCCCTGCCGCGTGCTTTCAAACAGCCGGTAGGCCCCACCGAGATAGGCGACATTGGCAGAGGTATTGACGCCGATCGCGGCAAAGCAGGCTGATTTGGCGATCTGTTCGGCGAGCATCGGCTGCAAGGCAGAGAGGTTCACGTGGCGCTTGGCCACAGCCGGATCGACGTCATTGGCCGAGGCAGCGAAGGGCGCGAAGCTTACAGCACAGGAAAAGGCAGCGGCGCAAAAGCGGCGAAACGGCATCGGGCAAATCTCCTAACGGTGTCAGTGCGTCAGGGTATTCACCTTTTTATTCGCAGCTGCAATTCACCGTTATTCCACTGCATAGAATTTCCGGCATTTTACAACTAGAGGTGGTCTTCTTGCTCTGTATTTCTCGGCAACCGGGCGGTGTTCCCTCTCTTAGGTTTCATTTTCATACAAGAAGACGGCGTTGTCCCTTTCGACGAGGAGGGGAATGTTCGCTTCTGCAACGCGCTCAAGCGTCGAATCTAGGACTAGGACGCCTTCGGCCACCACCATCGTAGGGGGCAAAGTTCGCCCCATATTTCGGCAATCTTGGAAGGCTGCCGCTGTGTTTCTGGCGTTCCCAGCGACTAAATGCCAATGAGGTCGAAGCCCTGGCGCCGAGCGGTGGCGGCGCCTATTCGGCCGGTTGACGCGCGGCGTCGAGCCAGGACCAGACGCGCTGGGGCGTCATTGGCATGTCTACTTGATGGATGCCCTGCTCCCAGAGGGCATCGAGAACCGCGTTTGTCACGGCCGCCAGCGCGCCCACGGTGCCCGCTTCGCCGCAGCCCTTCATGCCGATGTCATTGGCCGTGCTGGGCGTACCTTCGTGGAAGAAGGACATGTTGGGCACATCGCCCGCGCGCGGCATCGCATAGTCCATGAACGTGGCGGAGAGGAGCTGGCCGTCGCTGTCATAGACCGTGTGCTCGGTGATCGCCTGGCCGATGCCCTGGGCGATGCCGCCGTGGATCTGGCCCTCCACCAGCATCGGGTTCATCAGGCGGCCGAAATCGTCGACCACGCAGTAGGAAACGACGGCCGTATGGCCCGTCTCGGCATCGACCTCGACCTCGGCGATATGGCAGCCATTGGGGAAGCTGCGGCCGGGGACGGTGGTCTTGGTGCGCTGGCTCAGGAACTCGGTGCGGCCCTGGGCGCGGGCCTTGGCGGCGAGCGTCATGAGGTCGACGGTCTTATCCGTGCCCGCGACGGTCCAGCGCCCAGCCTCCCAGACGAGATCGGCGCCCGAGACCTCAAGCTCTTCCTCGGCGAGCGGCTTCATCTTTTCGATCAGATCGTCCGCCGCGCCATTAATCGCCGTGCCCTGCATGGTGACCGAGCGCGAGCCACCCGTGCCACCGCCATAGGCGATGCGGTCGCTGTCACCCTGAACAAGGCGCATGTTCTCGAAGGGGATACCGGCCCGCTCGTGCAGGAACTGGGCGTAGACGGTCTCGTGACCCTGGCCGTTGGATTGGGTGCCCACGAGCAGCTCCACCACGCCGTCCTCGGCGAAGATGATCTCGGCATGCTCGTCCTGATCGCCGAGGATCGACTCGATATAGTAGCAGAGTCCGCGACCGCGGAACTTGCCGTTGGCCAGGCTCTCCGCCTTGCGCGCCTCGAAGCCGTTCCAATCCGCCTTCTCCACGGCCGTGGCCAGCACGCGCTCGAAGTTGCCGACGTCATAGGTCTCGCCGACGATGGTGCTGTAGGGGAACTGCTCGGGCGTGATGAAGTTGAGGCGGCGCAGCTCCAGCGGGTCGACCCCAAGCTCGCGCGCGCATTTGTCCATCAGCCGCTCGAGCGCGTATTGCGCCTCCGGCCGGCCCGCTCCGCGATAGGCGTCGACGGGGGCGGTGTTCGTGAAGACGCCCTTCACGCCGAACCAGGCGGTCTGCAGGTCATAGACCCCGGTCAACACGCGGCTTGCGAGTTCGGAGGCGATGAAGGCCCCGAAGGCTGAGAGATAGGCGCCGAGGTTCGAGACGCATTCGACCTTCATGGCGACCATGCGGTTCTCTGCATCGAAGCCTGCGACCATGCGCGTGACGTGATCGCGACCCATGGCGTCGGCCAGGATGCTCTCGGTGCGTTCGCCGATCCACTTCACGGGGCGGCCGAGGCGGCGAGAGGCCTCGGCGATGCAGAAATGCTCGGGGTAGTTGAAGGCCTTCATGCCGAAGCCGCCGCCCACATCGCCGGTCAGCGCGTGGATCTTCTCCTCCGGCATCTTCAGCGCGGCGGCGAGGCCGGACTTCATGTCCCAAACGCCCTGGCCGTTGTAGTGCATCGTCAGCCGGTCACCGTCCCATTCCGCCAGGCCGCCGCGGGTCTCGATGGGGTTGGCGACGACGCGGTTGTTGATGAGCTCGAGCTCGACGGTGCGCTGGGCGCCGGCGAGCGCCGCCTCGGTTGCGGCCTCGTCGCCGATGCCCCAGTCGTAGCAGAGGTTGGCGGCCACCGCGTCATGCACCAGCGGCTGACCGGGCTCCGCCGCCAGCGCGGTGTCGACGACAGCGTCGAGCGCGTCGTAGTCGACCTCGATCAGCTCTGCGGCGTCCTTGGCGATGGTGACGGTGTCGGCGATGACGCAGGCGACGGGCTCGCCCACATAGCGCACCCGGTCCACCGCCAGGATCGGGCGCCGGGGGCGTGCCGAGAGCGTACCGTCGCGGTTCTGCACCTGACCCGCGGGCAGATCATTCTCGATGCTGGCGTCGAGATCGGCGCCGGTCAGGATAAGATGCACGCCCGGGATCTCACTGGCCGCCGCGGTGTCGATGCTGTTGATCTGTGCGTGGCCCATGGGGGAGCGCAGGATCACCGCACGCAGCATGCCCTCGCGCTTCAGGTCCTCGATGTACTGGCCCTCGCCGGTGACGAAACGGTTGTCCTCCTTGCGGCGAACGGGCTGTGCCGTGGCGAAGTTGGGCGACTTATTCATGGCGGGCCTCCGAGGTGGGCGTGGCTTGAACGCGTATCGCGTGTTGCCGGAAAGCTAACCAGGACGCGGGGGATTGAAAGGGCAGAGAGGGCGGCAAATCGCCCAGCCCTCCGGGGCGGTTTGCCATGCTCCGCGCAGCCTCTGCGGAGCACGGCTAAGGCTCAAAGCGTGTCGTTGAAGAGATCGGCGATTTCCTGCTCGACATAGCCGAGCGAGCCCGAGGCCATATAGTCGAGCTGAACCTTGAAGACTCGGGCTGCGTCCGGGCTGCGGCTGGCCCAGTCGAACCAGATCGAGGCGGCGACCTTGGTCAAGAGACGCACGTCCTCCGGCGTGATGCGGCTGACTTCGACGCCCTCGGCCGCGTACTGCGCCCAGCTGTCCTGATCCGCCTTCTGGATCTTGGCATGGTGGATGTCGGAGAAGTTCTGTACCTCCCGCTCCACCAGCAGCTTCATCTCCGGGCTCAGCGCATCCCAAGCCGCCTGGTTGACCGTCAGATCCATCAGGTCGACGGGCTGGTAGATCGACATGTAGCCGGCCGGGCCCATGGAGATGAATTTCGTCTCCTCCGCGAAGCCGTAGGCATAGTTGATCGAGGGGCCGACGAAATCGGCGGCATCGATCCGGCCCGATTGGAAGGCCGGCATGATCTCAGCACCCGGCAGCGTGATCGTCTCGGCGCCGAGCTGCTGGAAGAGCTGCTCCACCATGCCGCCCGGCGTGCGCATCTTGAGGCCGCGGAAATCGTCGAGATACCGGATCGGCTTCTTCGAATGGATGATGTTGGGCCCGTGATGGATCGGGCCGACGAAGAACAGGTTCTGCTTGGCGTAGATCTCGCGCGCAAGCTCCAGGCCGCCGAGGCCGTAGTAGAAGACATCCCACTCCGAGGTCGTGCGCATGGCCAGCGGGTAGGAGGACAGGAACACGCCCGCCGGATCGAAGCGACCCGCATCGATGGTGAAATTATGAGCTGCCTCCAACTGGCCCGCACGGACGCCATCATAGATGTCGAAACGCTTGACCAGCTCGCCGTCCTTGCGCGCGTCGAAGGCAAGCTCTCCCCCAGAGACCTCGACGATGCTGTTGGCCCACTCGTAGAACGCCTCCAAGCCCGGGCCCCCACCCCAGCTCGACTGGACACGCCAGGTGGTGGTTTGGCCCTGCGCAGTGGCGATGGCGGGTGCGGCGAGCGGTGCGGCGGCAACGCTGGCGCCGGCGGCAGACAGGAAACGGCGGCGGGCGAGCATGCGCCCGGCTGATTTGTGCGTCATAGGAACCCCTCCAGGTGTCACGGTACGATCACCGAAACATCAGAAACCCATGTGGCATATTGCCTTCGCTGAGCCAGCACTTTCCTGCAATTTTCGCAGTGCGGCAGTGCATGCTTTAAATTTGAGGGTTCGTCGGTGGTTCTCCTGAGGCCGATGGTCGTCGATCGATGGCCTGGCGAGCGTCAGCCGATAGGCCCTGGGCGCTCACCTAGGGTCGTGAGCACCGCTCGATGCGCGAGCCGCGGCGATGTAGGCGCCAAGCCCCGCGGCGAAGGCGGCACAGACGGTGAGGATCGCGAGATCATAGCCGCCGATCTGCCAGAGCACCGCCCCGATAAAGGGCGCGGCAGCAGCCGCCAGCAGGGTAGGCAGGGCGATGGCGCCTGAGATCGCGCCAAACTGCGCCTCGCCCAAGATCATCCGTGTGCTGACGGGGCGCATGACACTCATCACCCCATAGCCAGCACCGTGCAGGAAGACGAAGGGCAGGAGCAGCGCCGTCGAGAGCCCCGCGAGCAGCAGGCTCAGCATCCCGACGATCATGGCGACAAAGCCCGTCATGGTGACGGTGTTGACGTGCAGCCGGTCTTCGAAGACGCGCATGATGACCCGACCGGCGACCTGCATCGGGCCGATGAGCGAGGCGAAGAGCACGGCGCTGGCCGGCGTCACCCCACGCGCATCCAGGATGGGCAGGATATGCGCGATGACGATCCCATGGCCGAGCCACACACCCGAGAAACTCACCGCCAGCAAGACGAAGGCTGGTCTGCGCATCACAGTCTCGCGGATCCTTCCACCGGGCTCCGCCAAGTCCCGCGCCTTGGCGTCTTCCGGTTCACTACGCGTTTGCCACGCGACGCGGGTCCTATGGGCTCTCTCGAGGCCGTGGGCGCCGATCCAGAGCAGCGGGGCGGCGAGCAGCGCTGTGGCCAGTGCCGCGACGGTCGTCGCGGCAGGCCAGCCGCCCGTCTCGGCCAAGATGTGGCCAGCGGGAAAGGCGAGGCTGCTCGCGAAGCCCGCGAAGAGGGTGATCGTGGTGATCGCCCGCCGGCTTTCCGCGCCGAGACAGCGCGTGACGACCGCAAAACAAGGCTCGTAGAGCGCCCCCGCCATCGCGAGCCCGATCACGAGCCAGAGGGCGGCGAAGACCGTCAGCGATGGGGCGAGCGGCAGCAATCCCACCCCCAGCGCGCCGAGGAGCGCGGCACCCGCCAAGAGCTGCGGTCCGGCCCCGCGGTCGACGAGGCGACCCGCCGATGGCGAGGCCAGGGCCGAGAGGGCGATGGCGCCGGCAAAGGTCGCGCCAAGCCCCGTCTTCGACCAGCCTTCCACCAGCTCCCAGCGGGGCAGCAGCGCGGCGAAGACATAGAAGATCCCGGCCCAGACGATCGTCTGACCAAGCGCGAGACAATAGATGGCGCGCCGCGTGCTCATAGGGCGCGCATAGCCCCTTCATGGCCGCGCCGACACCGCAGAGGGCCGGCCGAGCCCATCAAAGGTGCAGGTTGTGGGAGTGTCAGCCCGGGAAGGGGCCGAGCGTGTCGCGCTGATGCTCCGCCCGGAAGACCGTGGCGTAGAGCTGGCCGAGCCAGGTCGTGCCCTCCACGGTCTGCTCCAAATGCCCCTCCGCGACACCGATGAAGGGCTCGATCCGCGACCAGAAGAACTCTGGATACCGCTCCAGAAGGTCGACAGCATCCCCATAGCCCAGCGTTTCGGCCTGCCCGTTCTCCCGAAATTCGCTGAAGAGGGCTGCGACCTTGCGGTGATAGAGGGGATCGCCGAGTTGCCCGATCAGATCGGCCGCACGCACGAGTGCCGCCTCGTCGCCGACGGCGCGGCCCTCGACATCCATGCCCTTGCCATCGCCGCTCACGGGAAAGCGCGTGGCCGCGATACAGCGGGCCAGGCGCTCGGCATCCAGCACGGCGTGATCAGCGAAGCGCTCGCGCACGAAGATGATCCCGCGTGTCACATGCCAAGGCGCGAGATAGGCGTCCGTCGCCCCCCTGGGCGGTGTCACGCTCTCGCCCTCGGCCGTGATGATCGCCGTACGCGCGGTATCGCCGCGACAGGCCCCGCGCACGTAGCCGATATCGTGAAGGAGCGTGGCCACCGTGAAGTGCAGCCAATCCTCGGGCGTCACCCCTTCGGTCATCAGCTTGCCACGCAGGATCTGCTGGCCGACGAGGGTCACCATCATGGTGTGCTCGGCGTCGTGATAGGGGGCGTCGGTGGCCGCGATACGCTCGAGCGCCAGGCGCGCGACGGCCCCGATGAGCGGCGCATGGTCCGGCCTCTGTCCTGCGAAGTAGTCGAGATAGAGCCGCGCGAGGTAATCCCCGAAAGCGCCGGCCAAAACAGTTTTTGGATTGAACATTTTTACCAGGCAATCACCCGTGAGAACGGTGGCCGACCATGGGGCCTCAGCTTGGCCGTGCTGGCAAGTGACAAGCGTCACTCTTGGGGGTGATTTCTCGCGGTTTCTGCGCGCTTGGGTGCGGGTGCCGGATTGCGATCAGCCATCAGTCGGCGCGGTCTCGCCACGCCGCGCGAGTCGCGCGTGCGTGGTCCGCGCGGCGGGAGCGCCGTGCGCGGGGCAGGGAGCAGGACCCCCCGCGCTCTTCATCGTGAATGCTAGTGCGCGACGGCGGCGGCCACGCTTTCGTCGATCATGCGGCCTTCGGCAAAACGGTCGAGGCCGAAGGGGCCGGCGATGGGATCTTCGCCCTTGGCCACCAGCCCGGCCGTCGCCCAGCCAGAGCCTGGGATCGCCTTGAAGCCGCCCGTGCCCCAGCCGCAGTTGATGAAGACGCCCTCCACCGGGGCGCGGCTGATGATCGGCGAGCGGTCGCCGGTCATATCGACGATCCCGCCCCATTGACGCAGCATTTTCAGGCGCGAGATGATCGGGAAGGTCTCACAGAGGGCGCGCACCGTCTCCTCGATATGATGGAAGCTGCCGCGCTGGGTGTAGTTGTTGAACCCATCCGCGCCGCCGCCGATCACCAGCTCGCCCTTGTCGGATTGGCTCATGTAGCCATGCACCGTGTTGGCCATGACCACGATGTCGAGGCAGGGCTTGATGGGCTCGGAGACCAGCGCCTGCAGCGCCACGCTCTCAACCGGCAGGCGGAAGCCCGCCATATCCGCCAACACGCCCGAGTGGCCCGCGACGACCACGCAGAGCTTCTCGCAAGTGATCGGGCCGCGCGAGGTCTGCACGCCCATCACCTTGCCGTTGGAGACATCGACGCCCGTCACCTCGCATTTCTGCAGGATGTCGACGCCGAGCTGTGAGGCGCCACGCGCATAGCCCCAGGCCACCGCATCATGGCGCGCGGTGCCGCCGCGAGCCTGCCAAAGACCGCCGAGGACCGGATAGCGCGGCCCGTCAATATTGATAATCGGGGCCAGTTCCTTGACGCGCTTGGGGCTCGCCCATTCGCTCTCGATCCCGGCGAGGCGGTTGGCGTGTTCCGTACGCTGCCAGGCGCGCTTCTCGTGCTCGGTTTGGGCCAGCATCAGCACACCGCGGGGGCTGAACATCAGGTTGAAGTTCAGCTCCTGGGAGAGGTCTTCATAGAGGCTGCGCGAGAGCTCATAAATCGTGGCGGAAGGCGGCTGCAGGTAGTTCGACCGGATGATCGTGGTGTTGCGCCCGGTATTGCCACCGCCGAGCCAGCCCTTCTCGAGGACGGCGACATTCCGGATGCCATGCTCCTTGGCCAGGTAATAGGCCGTGGCCAGCCCATGCCCACCGGCGCCCACGATCACGACGTCATAGTGACCCTTGGGCTCCGGGTTGGACCAGGCGCGCTCCCACCCCTGGTGATAGCGCATGGCCTCGCGGGCGACGGCAAAGGCGGAATACTTCATCGGGCTCTCCCGTCTCTTCCCTGGAGCACCTGGGGCGCATTGGGCGCTGATACGGGCACAGCCGGCCCGCCTCGTTGCAGTGTAGCACGCATGCCCTTAGCGCCACAAAGCCCGCCCCCGCCGGCATGATTGCGCCCCCTCAACGTCCGCGGGCGACATGCGACACCAAGGTGACGCTGCAAGGATGAGATCGGCGCCTGCCGTGCCCATCGCCCGTTGCGCCAGGGCGGGGGCGTCAGTATCTGCTTGCTATGGTTTGGTTCATCCTCCTTGCGCCGCTCCTGCTGACGGTGGCCTTCGCCTTCGTGCTGCGCCCGATCCTCTCCGGTGCGGCGACGGCCGAGAGCCGTGATGCGGCCGAGATGGCACTCTACCGTGACCAGCTGAGCGAGATCGATCGCGATGTGGACCGCGGGGTCGTCACTCCCGAGGAGGCCGATGGGACCAAGGCCGAGATTGCGCGCCGGCTGATCGCGGCGGGCAAGCGGGCCGAGGCGGCGGAGGGGGTTGCGGCCAAATCCGCGCCGGCCGGCCTCAGCCGCAAGGCTGCGATCGGGACGCTGGTGGTGGCGCCTGTGCTCGCGGGTGGGCTCTACCTCGGCACCGGGGCGCCCGGGGCGCCCGATCGGCCGCTGGCCTCGCGCGATCTTGTGGCCGAGGCCCGCGCACAGCGGCCGAGCCAGGAGGAAGCGGAGGTTGCGGCACTCCGCGCCTCGACCGAAGGGCCCCGCCGCGCCGGGTCGGATCCAGAGTACAGCGCGCTTGTCGCGCGGCTCGAAGCGGTGGTTGCCGAACGACCGAATGACGCCGAGGGGCACCGCTTGCTCTATGGCGCGCTGATGAACCAGGGACGTTTTGCGGATGCCTGGCCCGTGGTCGCCCGCCTGATCGAGATCCGGGCAGAGGCCGGAGATGCAGTCCCGGCCGACCTTTTTGCCGCGCAAGCCGAGGCCATGATCCTGGCAGCGCGCGGCTATGTCTCGCCTGGGGCCGAAGATGCGCTGGCTGGCGCGCTGCAGCGCGATCCGGAGCTACCGGTCGCCCGCTACTATGCGGGCCTCGCGCTTGCGCAGGCGGGTCGAGAGCAGGAGGCGCTGGCCCTTTGGACCCGTCTCGAGCGCGAGGCACCGCCCACCGCACCCTGGCTGCCCTTCCTGCGCGAGGCATTGGCCGAAATGCGGGGTGAGGCGGCGCCCGATCCCCTCGCCACCCTGATCCCGCAGCCGGGAGAGATCGGCTCGCGCGGCCCGGATGCGGCCGATATCGAAGCCGCCCGGAACATGTCGCCAGAGGATCGTCAGGCCTTCATCGAGAGCATGGTCTCCTCGCTTGAGGACCGGCTCTTGAGCGAGGAAGGCGGCACGGCGGACGAATGGGCGCGGCTCTTGCGCAGCTATGTGAACCTTGGCCGGCCGGAGGATGCGCGGCGCATTTATGCGCTGAGCCAGGAGCGCCTGCGCGGCGCTGAGGCTGGGTTTGTACGCGAGCGCGCCCTCGTGCTCGGGTTGATAGACGGATGACCGCCGCGTCGACGCCTGGCGCCGTCGCGGCCGAGATCCATGACGATCTGCGTTTTCTGGCCAGGACGAGCGGACCGCTCCTTGGTCTCGATCTCGGCACAAAGACCATCGGCATCGCTGCCTCCGACGGGCTGCGCCTGGCGGCAACCGGGCTCGAGACGCTGAAGCGCCGCAAATTCACCCTCGATGCCGAGGCGCTGGAGGTGCATGTGGCGGCGCGAGGGATCGCGGGCATCATCCTTGGCTTGCCCCGCAACATGGACGGCAGCGAGGGCCCGCGCTGCCAATCCACCCGCGCCTTCGCCCGCAACCTGGCGGCCCGCGGCACTGGCCCCATCGCCTTTTGGGACGAGCGGCTCTCGACGGTGGCGGCGGAACGAGCGCTCTTGGAGGCGGATTCGTCCCGAAAGCGTCGCGCGGAGGTGATCGATAAACTCGCTGCTGCCTTTATCCTCCAAGGGGCGCTTGATCGACTGGCGGCTATTGCAGCCGAAGACGGGGATCGGGCGTGAGCCCTCCGGCACAGCGGGACGAACGAGCATGACGGATGAGAGCGGCGCCGATGTCTGGCGTCGAGAGGAGATCGAGAGCCCCTGTGTCCGTATCTGCATGCTGCATCCGGAGACGCGGCTCTGTGTCGGCTGCGCCCGCACGGGCGCCGAGATCGCGTCCTGGTCCGCCATGACGCCCGAGGAGCGGCGCGTTGTGATGGCTGAGCTACCGAGCCGTCAGCCCGGTCCGGTCACCCGCCGCGGGGGCCGAGCGCGTCGACAAGCGGGCTAGAGCCGGGTGTCGGCTTTGGTCCGACACGGGCTTGGCACAAGACCGACTGCTGGATTGAGGGCCATGAGCCTCTCATCGGATCCGGGCGCCCCGTTGCGTCTTTCGCCAAACAACCGCACGCCCGCCATCATGAGGCCTCAAACAAAATGGAGCCTGTG
>JBCCLX010000043.1:0-16737 GCA_039026635.1 Pseudomonadota bacterium | reverse complement strand
GCTCGAAGGTGACGTCGATGACCAGGTTCTCGGTGTCTTTGCGGGGCTGAGGACGCACTTGGACGAAGGCAAAGCCGCGCTGGCCGGCCAGATCGGTCAGCTCATTCGCGATCTCCTCCACAGCGCTGGCATCATAGGTCTCTCCCAGAAGATCGTCCGGGAGAACCGCCGCAAACTCCTCGGGGTCGAGCCCGCGCGCATTCACGATCACGTCCAGCTCGCCGAAATTGTAGACGGGCCCCTCCTCGACCGTGAACGTCAGGAAGAAGCCCGAGCGATCCGGCGCAAGCTCTGCAGTGGCCGAGAGCACGGCGAAATCCGCATGACCGCGGCTCAGATAGAACTGACGCAGAAGCTCGCGGTCGAGCTCCAGCCGGTCCGGATCATAGACATCGGAGCTGATCAGGAAGGACAGGAGCCCCGTCTCCGAGGTCTCAATTTCGCCCCGCAGCCGCCGATCCGAGAACGCTTCATTACCCACGAAATCGATGGAGCTGACGCCCGTAAGCTCGCCCTCCGAGATCTCGAAGACCAGGTCGACGCGGTTCTCCGGCCGCTCGATGACGACCGGCTCCACCTCGGCCCCGAAGCGGCCCGTCCGGCGATAGATCTCGATGATCGCCTGGGCATCGGCCTCGGCGCGCGAGGGCGTGAACGGCAGGCGCGGGCGCAGCGAGATGATCTCCTGCAGCGCCTCGTCCGAGAGCGCATCGTTGCCTTCAAAAGCGATGACATTGATCGAGGGGTTCTCGATCACTTGGACGACGAGCTGACCCTGCTCCGGCACGATCGCCACATCGCGGAAGAGGCCCGTATCGAAGAGACGGCGCACGGCGAGGTTGAGGTCCGATGCCGTCACCGTCTCGCCCGGCTGCAGATCCATATAGGCCAGGATCGTCTCGACCTCGATCCGCCGGTTGCCGCGCACGACGATGCTGCGCGCTTCATCGGCGACCTGGGCGCTCGCCGGCAGGGGCCCCAAGGGCGCGACCGTAACGCCAGAGGCCGCGATCATCAGAACCGCGAGGAGGCGCAACATGGCCCGAAGGGTCGCCCGAGGCTTCCCCTCGTGGCGCGCGGAACGGCTGGCCAAGTCCATTTCTGTCCCCCTGCCGCGCACATCCTGTGCGCTTTGCCCCGTTCAACGGAGGCCTGGGTCAGAGCCCGACCTCTCTATAGCAGTCTTGCGATGTCGTTATACGTCGCGAACACCATGAGCATCAACACGAGGCTGAGGCCGATCAGGCTTCCGTATTTGATCGCGATGGCACCCGCAGGTTTACCGCGCATGGCCTCGTAGATGTAGAACATCAAGTGACCGCCATCGAGGACCGGGATCGGCATCAGGTTGAGAAAGCCAATGGATGTCGAGAGATAGGCGATGAGGATGAGAAGGCTGCCAACGCCCTGCTCCGCCTGCTCGCCCGAGATCTGAGCGATCCGGATCGGGCCGCCGAGGTTGGAGGCATCGGCATTCTCGAAGACGAGGGCGCGCAGGACGTTGACCGTGCCGGTGACGATTCCAAAGGTCCGCTCCACGCCCGACTCGAGCGCTTCTAGGGGCGTGGCGCTGACGATGCTGGGCGCGATCCCGCCCGCGCCGGAGGCCCCAACCCCAAGCCGCGGCATCTCCACCTGCTCCCCCGTGACCGGATGGCTTGCCGTCACGACCTCGGGCTCGAAGGAGAAGGACAGCGTCTCGCCCTCTCGTTCCACCTCGAGCGTGACGAGATCGCTCAGCGGCAGATCGGCGACCGCGGTTTGAAGCTCGAAGAAACTGTCGACGACAGCGCCATTGAGGGAAACGATCCTGTCTCCCGGCAGCATGCCCGCCCCAAAGGCCGGCAGTCCCGGGGTGACTTGATTGATCTCCGTCCCGCGGCGGTAGGAGACCTCGAAGCTCACCTCCTCGCCCCCGCGCATCACCACCGCCTCGACCGGTCGGCCGTCGGCGCGCTGGATGGTGTCCTGAATGGCCGCGAAGCTGTCGATCTCGGCGCCATCGAGGCGGAGCACTTCATCCCCTGCCTCAAAGGCGATGCCTTGCGCGGCTTCCGTCTCAACGCTGCCGATGATGGGCAGATTGCTTTGTTTGCCCACGGCAAGGCCCACCGCGGCAAAGAGCGCGATGGAGAGGACGAAGTTGAAGGCGGGCCCGGCGATCACGGTGGCCGCGCGAGCCCAGAGGGGTGCGTTGTGAAAAGCCTCCCGCCGGCTCGCCTCTGACAGGTGATGGTCCTCGATCCGGCCCGCGCTGGCGGGATCCATATCGCCCGCAAACCGCACGAAACCGCCGAGCGGCAGGGCGGCCAGCTGCCACTCCGTGCCCCGGCGGTCGCGCCAGCCGTAGAGGCGCGGACCAAAGCCGATGGAGAAGACTTCCGCTTTGATCCCACACCAACGGCCGACGATGTAGTGGCCGTACTCGTGCACGAAGACGACGACACCGAGCACGACGAGGAACGGGATCAGGATGCTAAGGGGTTCGCCGATCACGGGGATGGCGGACAGGAATTCCATAATGCCTCCGCTCGCGCTCGCGGCGCGCCAGGGTCCAGGTTACGGTGCGCGCCGTTCAGGCCGCGAAACGCGACAGGAGGCTCCGGCCAACCCGACGCGCCTCGCGGTCCGCCGCGAATACGTCGTCGAGATTGGCTGCCGGGGGCAGTCCGTCAAGCGCTGCCATCGCCTCGGCCGTCAGTGCGGCCATATCGAGAAAGCCGATCTGGCCCGCAATGAAGGCATCGAGCGCCACTTCGCGCGCGCCATTGAGCACGCAGGACGCCTGCCCACCCGCCTCCATGGCCTCTCGGGCAAGACGCAGGGCCGGGAAGCGCTCCGGGTCCGGCGCCTCGAAATCGAGGCGCGAGAGCTTGGCGAAGTCCAGCCGGTCTACGGGCAGCGCCGCCCTCTCGGGATGCGCCACTGCATGGCCGATGGCCACGCGCATATCCGGCGGGCCGAGATGGGCGAGGATCGAGCCGTCGCGAAACCCGATCATCGAATGGATGATCGACTGCGGATGCACGATCACCTCGATCTGTGCAGGCGTGACCCCGAAGAGGTGCCAGGCCTCGATCATCTCGAGCGCCTTGTTGAACATGCTGGCACTGTCGATGGAGATCCGCGCGCCCATGGACCAATTGGGATGGGCGACGGCCTCGGCGACGGTGACCGCTTTCATCTCCGCAAGCGTCTTCTGGCGAAAGGGACCACCGGAGGCTGTGAGGATGAGCCGCTCGATGGGGCAATCCCGCTCGGCGGCGACGAGTTGGAAGATGGCGTTGTGCTCGCTGTCGACGGGCAGCAGCGTGGCGCCCGACCGCGCGATCTCGGCAAGGAACACAGGGCCCGCGGCGACCAGGCATTCTTTGTTGGCAAGCGCGATGGTCGCGCCCTGGCGCACGGCCGCCAGCGTCGGGGCAAGGCCCGCGGCGCCGACGATGGCGGACATCAGCAGATCGGTGGGCCGAGACGCGGCCTCGATCAGAGCGTCTGAGCCCGCCGCGGCCTCGATCCCGCTGTTGCCCAGCGCGTCGCGCAGGTCCCCCAGCCGATCGGGATCGGCCGTGACCGCCACGCCGGCACGCAGCCGCCGCGCGGCCTCGGCCAGGCCCGCGATATTGCCATGGCCCGTAACGGCCACGGTCTCGAACCGGTCGGCCCCGAGGCTCTCGATCACCGAGAGGGTGGACTGACCGATCGAGCCGGTGACGCCGAGGATCGTGATCTTGCGTGTCATGCGCGCGACCATGCACGCCCCCCGCGGCGACGAAAAGTCTCAGGACCAGATGAAGACCGTCTGACCGCGCCAGAGCGTCACGAGGGCCACAACGAGGGTGGCGGCCATCAGCCCGTCGAAGCGATCAAGCGCCCCGCCATGGCCCGGCAGGAGCGCGCTCGCGTCCTTCACGCCAAAGCGCCGCTTGACCTGGCTTTCGGCCAAATCACCGGCGACGGCACAGAGCGCGGCGGCGGCGGAGACGGTGCAGACCTCCTCGAAGAAGGTGCCCGTCGTCGCGCCGGAGAAGATGAGGCCCGTGATCGAAGCGAGGACGACACCACCGGCGAGCCCCGACCAGGTCTTCTTGGGGCTCACCGCCGGCCAGAGCTTTGGCCCCCCGATCGCGCGTCCCGCGAAATAGCCCCCGACATCTGTGGCCACGACGACGAGGACCACCCAGATGATTGTCAGCACGCCGAAGGGATCGGTCAGCCGCAGCCAGAGGAAGGCGATGAGCGCCGTGCCGATCGCCAGCGTGCCCCCAATGCCCCAGGCTGCCCGGTCCGGCCGGCGCTCCGCCAGATCCCCGATCATGCCGAGGCCGAGGCCGAGCACGAGCGCCGCAAAGGCCGCCTCCGCCCCCTTGGCAGGCAAGAGCAGCACGGCGGCGACGACCGCGGCCGCATAGCCCGCATCCGTCCGGGCCGGCCAGCCGCCCGCCCGCGCCGTGATCATGCGCCATTCGATGACAAGAACCCCGCCGAGGAGCGCCACTAACCCCGCCGAAAACCAGCCACCCAGGATCAGGGCACCGAAGGCCAAGGGCCCGAGCACGAACGCCGTGATCATCCGCGGGCGGAGATCTGCGAAGCGGCCCTTTGGCGTTGGCTTGGGCGGTAGGCCGATGTGGATCGAGCCTGCGGGGGCGGCGCGGCGGACGGGCGCGGCGCCCGGGGCGCCGTCCTCCTCGCCCGCGGCGCTCAAGCGCGGCGGACGCGGGCGGGCGGCACCGCCGCGTCAGACACAGCCGCGTCGGGCACTGCGGTCAACCCTCCGAAGCGGCGCTCGCGCCGGGCGTACTCGGCGAGCACGCGCGCGAAGACGGCGCGGGAGAAATCCGGCCAGCATTCATCGACGAAGACATATTCGGCATAGGCCGCCTGCCAGAGCAGGAAGTTGGAGACGCGCTGCTCGCCCGAGGTGCGGATCACCACATCCGGATCCGGTGCGCCGTTCGTCCAGAGCGCGCGACCGACCATCTCCTCATCGATGGCCTCGGGTGCGATCTCGCCCCGCGCCGCCGCCGCCGCCAGCCGCCGCGCCGCATCCGCGATCTCGGCCCGCGCGCCATAGCTCACGGCGATCTGGATCGTCATCTGATCGTTGCGCGCCGTGCGCGCCTCCACATCCCGGGCGCGGCGTACGATGTCGCCCGGCAGCCGGTCGATCTGACCCACAAAACGCACGCGAATACCGCTGGTCTTCGCCTCATCCGCCGCGCGATCGAGATAGCGGCGGAAGACCTGCATCAGGACCGCCACTTCATAGCCCGGACGGCTCCAGTTCTCGGTGGAGAAGGCGAAGAGCGTGAGCGTCTCGACACCCCATTCATGGGCGGCTTTCACGACCTCGCGCAACCGCTCCATGCCTTCCAAATGGCCCTCGGTCCGGCGTAAGCCCCGTCGCTCCGCCCAGCGGCCATTACCGTCCATGATCATCGCGACATGCCGGGGCACGCGCAGGGGTCGGTCGGCCGGACGCTCCTGGCTCGGCTCCGACGGCAGAGCCTGCGCCCGAGCGTCGATCAACGCAGCGGTCGCTTCGTCCAGCCTCTCGAGCCTGTCATGGCTGTCGGTCATCGCGCCTCATTCCATCTCCCGGCCGCCCGCAGGAGGCTGCCGCACCGCCCACACCCTCGGACGGCGCCACAGGTCTGCACGGATCAGACCTGCATGATCTCGGCCTGTTTGGCCTCCAGCGCCTCATCGACCCGCTTGATCGCCTCATCGGTGATTTCTTGGATCTCGTCTGTGAAGATTTTCTGGTCGTCCTCCGACATGCCCGCGGCCTTCGCCTTCTTCACCTGGTCCATGCCGTCGCGTCGCACGTTGCGGATCGCGACTCGCGCCTGCTCCGCATACTGACCGGCGACCTTGGTCAATTCGCGGCGTCTTTCCTCATTTAGTTCGGGGATCGGCAGGCGAAGGATCGTACCGTCAACAACAGGATTGATGCCGAGGCCCGAGGTGCGGATCGCCTTATCGACCTTGCCGACCAGCTGCTTGTCCCAGACGTTCAGCGTCACCATCCGCGGCTCGGGCACGTTGATGGTCCCCACCTGGTTGAGGGGTGTGGCCTGGCCATAGGCTTCGACGGTGATCGCATCGAGCATGCTGGCCGAGGCGCGGCCGGTACGCAGCGAGGCGAAATCCCCGCGCAGCGAGTTGTAAGCGCCGTCCATACGCTTGGTGAGGGCATCGGTGTCGATGTCGAGGTCTTCTTCGGCCATGGCGTGAGGCTCTCGTCCGTTGGTAGGGGTGCGGTATCTGACCGGCGCACCGTCAGCAGTGCGTCATACGCCCTGGAGCGCTGCTCCGCAAACGTCGCTACGCATGCACGACCTGGCGAGTACGGCGTAAGTCACCCGAGAAGCAAGCGTTGCCCGCGCCGCAGTCGGCGCAGGGCGGCCTAGTCTGCTGCGAGGGGGCCCACGGTCGTGAACCGACCCCGACCTTCCAGCACCTCGGTCATCGCCCCCTCTTCGCCGAGGGAGAAGACGACGATGGGCAGGTCATTGTCTCGCGCCAGCGCGATGGCAGAGGCATCCATCACGCGCAGATTGCGCGCGAGCACCTCGTCATAGCTCACCATATCGTAGCGCACGGCATCGGCATTGGTCTTGGGGTCGCTGTCGTAGACGCCGTCCACGTTGGTGCCCTTGAAGATCGCGTCGCAATGCATCTCCATCGCGCGCAGCGTCGCCGCCGTATCGGTAGTGAAATACGGATTGCCGGTGCCCGCGGCAAAGATCACGACACGCCCCTTCTCCAGATGGCGGATCGCACGACGGCGAATATAGGGCTCGCAGACCGTGTCCATCGGGATCGCTGATTGTACGCGTGTGTGAACACCGACGTTCTCGAGCGCGGATTGCATCCCGAGCGCGTTCATCACGGTCGCCATCATGCCCATGTAATCGGCCTGGGCGCGGTCCATGCCCTGCGCGGCGCCGGAAAGCCCGCGGAAGATATTGCCCCCGCCGATCACGAGGCAGACCTGAAAGCCCCGATCGGACGCTCGCTTCACCTCACTGGCGATTCGCTTGACCGTCGGCGCGTGCAGACCGAAGGCCTGGGGCCCCATCAGGGCCTCACCGGAAAGCTTAAGAAGCACACGCTTGAACACTGGAGCCACCATCGCCTCGGCCTCCAGCATGACGTGCTCCTATCCCGCTTCAGGTTGCGCGGACCATGCACAGAAACGGGCGCCGGGAACAAGTGCGGCGCAGCAACGCCGCGCAGGGAACCGACGAGGCTCTTTGCGAAATGTCATCTCGCGCCATAGGCGACCGGCGTGCGGAAGGCAGGCCGCTGGGTCATCTGCCAATAGGCGGTGCGCAGGCGCGCGGTGACGGGGCCTTCGGCGCCGTTGCCAAAGATCCGCTCGCCGATCCGGACAACGGCAACCGGCCCTCCCCCAGAGGTGGCGGTAAAGACCTCATCGGCCTCCAGAAACTCGGCAAGCGGCAGATCGCGGACCGCCGTCTCGATTCCCGCCTCTGCCGCAGCCTCCAGCACCGTGGCGCGCGTGATCCCTTCCAAACAGTGGCGCGCAGGCGTCAGCAGCCTGCCATCGGCCACGGCGAAGACGTTGAAGCCTGGCCCCTCCGCCACGGTCCCATCAGCGGCCGTCAACAGCACGGTATCGGCGCCATGGTCATAGGCCTCGAAGAGCCCGGCGGTGAAATCGCCCCAGTGGTAGTTCTTCACCCTGGGATCCACCGCGTCTTCGCCGATGCGATGCACCCCGGTCGCCACATGCAGATATGCGCCGCGAGTGGCGACATCCTTCGGGATCACATGCACATAGGGTACGCACCAGGCGAAAAAGTGGTTCGCGCACAGCCGCGGATCCCGCGCGCCTGGCACAGTGGGCGCACCGCGCGAGCAGACCATCGAGACATAGGCGCGCTCGAGCCCGGAGGCTGCCACCACCGCGTGCAGCGCCTCGGTCATCGCCGCGCGATCCTCAGCCGGCGCGAGGCGTAGGGCCCGCATGGAGGCCTCGAACCGGTCGAGATGGTCGTTGAGCCGGAAGAACGCGCCGCCGATCACCATGACCACGTCATAGGTGATGTCGGAATGCGTCAGCCCCCAATCCGTGACCCCGATGCCAGCCTCTGCAATCGGCACGACCCGCCCCCGCTGCCAGGCGGCCCCCCGGCTGAAGTCGACCCTCGCATGTGCGTCCTGTCCGTCCATCTGCCTCTCCTCGTCCGGGGGCCCAGCCACCTCGCGGCACCTCTCCTGGGCGAACCTTGAGGCAAGCGCCCTCCGAGACCAAGGCCGGGCCTCGCGGTCTCCCGCGGCCAAGGCGCGGCGCAAGATGGGATGCATCGACGCCGTGTCATGCTACGCAGAGCCCATGAGCATGGGGCCAAGACACGACTTCCTGCCCAGGGGCGCGATCCTGGAGGACACCGTGGTGCCCGCCCGTGGCGGCTGGAGCGGACATGTCCCCGCCGGCGGCACCCTGCGCATCGTCGATCTCGAGGGTCAGCAGGCGGTGGACTTTCTCTGCTTCGCCAGGGCGCCCCATCGCGATCAGGTAGAGCGCTACCACGCGCCCAATACCATCAAGATCCCCTGCTCCGTCGCGATTACCACGGGGACGGTGCTCTACTCGCAGTTCGCCCGGCCGCTGATGACCGTGATCGACGACAGCGTGGGCGGGCATGACACGCTCTTCGGGTGCTGCTCATTCGATGTGGATCGGGTGCGCTATGGCGCGACCAATGAGGAATGCTGCCAGCGCACGCTCGAGCGCGAAATGGCCCGACATGGCCTCGGGCCCGAGCATGTGGTGCCCAATCTGAATTGGTTCATGAACGTGCCCGTTGGCGCCGACGGCTCGGCCCAGATCGTCGATAGCACGAGCCGGCCAGGCGACAGCGTCACGCTCAGGGCCGAACGGGAGGTGCTCTGCGTGCTCTCCAACTGTCCCGAAGAGCTCAATGCCGCCGCTGGCAGCAATGGGCCGACCCCGATCCGCGTGGTGATCGCTGCTCCTGTTGGGCTTTGATGCGGCCTGGACACGGGTTTGACCCTCGGTTTGACCGCAAAAACGAAAAAGGGCCGCCTCGACGGGCGGCCCAGTTTCTCGGTAGCCGATCGGATTGGATCAGCCGCCGAGTGCTTTCGCCACTTCACCGGCGAAATCCTCTTCTTCCTTCTCGATGCCCTCGCCCACTTCGAGGCGCGCAAAGCCCGAGACGGTCGCGCCACCGGCGGCCTCCGCCACGGCCTTCTCCACCGAGAGATCCGGGTTGATCACGAAGGCCTGCTTCACGAGGCAAACCTCCTGGTAGAACTTGTTCATCCGGCCCACGATCATCTTCTCGATCACATTGTCCGGCTTGCCCGACTGCTTGGCCTGGTCCGTCAGGACCTCCTTCTCGCGCTCGACGAGCGCCGGGTCGAGATCGGCGACATCCAGCGAGGCCGGGTTCGTCGCGGCCACATGCATGGCAACCTGCTTTGCAATCTTGCCATTGCCGACAATATCGCCGCCCGACAGGCCGACGAGCACGCCGATCTTGCCCATGCCCTCAGTCACGGCATTGTGGGTGTAGGCGGCCACGACCGGCGCCTCGACCTTCGACATGCGGCGCAGCGACATGTTCTCGCCGATGGTCGCCACCTTCTCCGTGATCACGTCGGCCACGGTCTTGCCGCCCATCGGGGCCGCCGCCAGGCTCTCGACGTTGTCCACCGTCAGCGCAATTTTCGCGATCTCGCCGACCATCGCCTGGAACTCGGCATTGCGGGCCACGAAATCGGTCTCGGCATTGACCTCGACGGCCACGCCCTTGCCGCCCTCAACCGCCACGGCCACCAAGCCCTCAGCCGCCGTGCGGCCGGACTTTTTGGCAGCCTTGGCCAGACCCTTGGCGCGCAGCCAGTCCACCGCGGCCTCCATATCGCCATCGGTCTCGGTCAGCGCCTTCTTGGCGTCCATCATGCCCGCGCCGGTCTTGTCGCGCAGTTCCTTCACCAGGCTCGCGGTGATTGCCATTGCTTCGCCTCCATGGTCGCACGGGGGTCGCCGGAGCGGCGCCTCCCTCGTCCCGCGGGGCTCTAGTAGGTCGAGGCCGACAACGCAATGGTCTGCGCCGCCGACCTACTCCTGTCCGTCCACTCCGTCTTCCGAGCCACCGCCGGAAAGGACATCGAGTAGCAAAAGCACCGCCGCTCGGATCGACGCCAAGCGCTCGGCCAGCCAATGCTCCGTGACCGCACCGCCGATCTCGGCGACCTGATTTTCATGGGAGCTGAACTGCAGCGTCCCATTGTACCACAGAACAATCCAGAGCCCGGCCCCAACCGGTCCCAAGATCTTCAGCCGCGGCGGCAGGAGGATCGCGTAGACGAGCCCCAGCGTGATGGGCACGTAGGTGAGATAGGACGCCTCAACCGCGTCGGGATCGCCCCCGGCCCTCCTGAAGGAGCTTCCAACCGAGGATTTCCGCATCTGGTCGTCCACGAAGGCGGCATGCAGAAAGGCATAATCGTAGTAGGGCAGGATAATGAGCCCGAAAAGGAGCGGCAGGGTCAGGCAGACAAGCACGATCGTCGCGCTGTCCTGCCCGCCTCGCGTACGCGCCAGAATGGCTGTCATCAATAGAGCGACGGCGACAAACGGGCCGTAGCCCCAGGTGGCGACGAAATCAGCGACATGGGGTGGCATCATAGAAAACCTTCTCGACTCAAATGGGCACGCAGGAGACGCAGGGACGCGATAATTCGGTTTGAGCCTATGGGGATCGTGCGGCGGCTGCGCTGCGCAGTTGTCGGCCCGGCGATGCCGTCTCTCGGAATGTGGTGAGAAGACCACAGACCCGGCCCGCACGGGCAGCGCGGGCCCTTGCCGCAAGAAAAAGGCGCCGCCGATCCCTTGGACCGGGGCGCCTTGGTCGTCGCACGGCAGCGGGCGCTGCCGCGAAAAGGGGTCTTTCAGGCCTCGGCGGCCTTCTGCGCCTCCGCCTCAGCAGGCTCCGCCACGGCCTCGCCCTCTGCCGCGGCCGCTTCCGGCAGCACTTCTTCGGGCAGCTCTTCCATCTCGCCTAGATCGAAACCGGCCTCGCCCATCTGGCTGGCCATGCCGTCAAGCACCGAGCGGGCGGCAAGGTCGCAATAGAGCGCAATCGCACGCGAGGCGTCGTCGTTGCCGGGGATCGGGTAGGTCACACCGGTCGGATCACAGTTCGAATCGAGGATCGCGACGACAGGGATGCCGAGCTTCTGCGCCTCGGCAATCGCCAGCGCTTCCTTGTTGGTGTCGATCACGAAGAGCATGTCCGGAAGACCACCGAGCTCGCGGATCCCTCCGAGGCTCAGCGTCAGCTTGTTCCGCTCCCGCTCGAGGCCGAGACGCTCGCGCTTGGTGAAGCCCGTCGCACCGCCGTCCAGCTGCTCATCGAGATCGCGCAGGCGGTTGATCGAGTTCGACACCGTCTTCCAGTTGGTCAGCGTGCCGCCGAGCCAGCGGTGGTTCATGAAGTACTGGGCCGAGCGGACGGCAGCATCGGCCAGCGGCTGCTGGGCCGCACGCTTGGTGCCGACGAAGAGGATGCGCCCCCCCTTGGCCACCGTGTCGCGCATCGCCTGAAGCGCGGCGTCGAGCAGCGGGACGGTCTGGGTGAGATCGATGATGTGGATGCCGTTGCGGTCGCCGTAGATGTACGACGCCATACGCGGGTTCCACCGATGGGTCTGGTGGCCGAAGTGAACGCCAGCTTCAAGCAGCTGACGCAGGCTGAATTCAGGCAGCGCCATTGGTTCGTTTCCTTTCCGGTTTGGCCTCAGCGGTGCGTCAACAGGGCTTGCGCCCCAACCGGCGGACCACGGGGGATGTCTCCCACCCGCGACCCAAGCACCGCCTGCGAAGTGGCGCGGCGCATAGCCGAGATCGGCGGTTGCTGCAAGGGTCTGCGACGGTCTGGGTAGAGGGAGCGGCGCGCACCGCCCTCTTTCGAGAGACGACCCCGCGTGCAACATGGGCCCGAGTGGGTAGGGGAGCGGGCGATGAGTGAGACCAGCGCAGCGGCGCCCCGCGCGGCCGGCGTTCTCATCGCGGGCGGTGCCGGGCAGAAGATCGCCGTGATCGCGGCCTTCATCGTCCTCATCGCAGCCCTGGCCGTCATCAGCAGTGTTGTGAGCGGGCTCACACCGGACGGCACCGCGGGCTCGGTCTATCCGAACGATTTCTCGGCCTTCTGGGCGGCCGGGCGCTTGGCGCTTGAGGCAGGGCCGGTGGCCGTTCTCGATCAGCAGCAGCTGATCGCAGTCCAACGCTATCCAGAAGAGGCCGCCGGGGCGTATTTCCCCTTCGCCTATCCCGCGCTTTGGCTCGCGGTCAGCACCATACCCGGCGCGCTGCCCTATGCCTTGGCCTGGCCCCTCTTCGTGGTCATGACACTCCTTGCGATGAGCTTGGCCTCTGCCTGGGCGCTACGCGTGGCGGGGGAGGGGAGCGTGCCGGTTTGGCCTGCGGTTCTGATGCTCCTCGGCACGCCTCTCCTCTTCTTCGTGCTGGTCGCTGGGCAGACGACACTGCTTTGGACCGCACTAGCGATGGCGGGGCTTGCCGCACTCGGCACGAAGCGGCCGCTTCTCGGGGGAGCGCTTCTCGGCATGCTCGCCTTCAAGCCCCAGCTTGGACCGATGATTGCGGTCGCGCTCCTAAGCTACGGCGCCCTGCATCGCGACGGCCGCCGCGCCGTCCTCGCCGCCGCCGCCAGCGTCCTCGCCGGCCTCGCGCTGCCGACGCTCTGGACTGGGGTCGACTACTGGCCCGCTTGGCTCGGCGCCGTCTCGACCATGGGCGCCCAGGTTGAAGGGGCGGATGAAGCGCGCCGCGTCATGCTTTCGTGGTATGCCCTCGCGCGCGGGCTGGGGCTCGATCATATGGCGGCTCTGGCGCTGCACGTGACCCTCGCCCTCATCCTGGCCGGCGCCCTCGCCATCGCTTGGGCGCGACCGCTGCCTGCCCGCACCTTCGGCTTCCGTGCCGGTGCGCTCTTGATCGCGGTTCCCATGGCGGGGCCGTCGAGCTGGTACTATGAAGCGCTGATCCCCGCGGCCGGCTGCGCGCTGATCGCCATGGCGGAAGCTGCCTCCCCGCTCGGCGGTCGTCCTGGTGCTTCCCGCGCCATGCGTCCTCTCCTCCTCGCCGCCTGGCTCTTGCCGGGCCTGCTGGTGCCGCTGCAGCCGGTGCTGATGCTGTCGAGCATTACTGCCCCGCTCTTCAGCACCCTCGTTCTGCTTGCTGTCATGCGTAGTTTGGCCGAACAGGACGACACCGCCCATCAGACCGCGCCGTGACACCGCCGCCCATCCTGCTGGCCGGGGCGACGGCCTCCGGCAAATCGGCGCTCGCGCTGGCCCTGGCCGAACGGCTCGGCGCTGTGATCATCAATGCCGACAGCCAACAGGCCTATGGCGATTGGCGCATCCTCACGGCTCGACCGACGGAGGCCGAGGAAGCCCAAGCGCCCCACCGGCTCTACGGCACCCTCCCCTTCGAGGAGACGCTCTCGGCCGGTGACTGGGTGCGGAGGGTTTTGTCGCTCTTGGAGGAGACACGAGCGGCGGGCAGGACTGCACTTCTCGTCGGCGGCACCGGGCTCTATTTTCGAGCGCTGACAGAGGGGCTCGTCGCGTTGCCGCCCGTGCCCCTTCCGATCCGCGAGGCGCTCGACGCTCGGAGGGCCGATGATGGGCTCGGCGCTCTCGTCGCCGAGTTGAGCGCGCGCGATCCCGAGACGGCGGCGGGCCTCGATCACGCCAATCCCGCCCGGGTTCTACGCGCGCTCGAGGTGCTTGAGGCGACAGGGCGCGGTTTGGCCGCCTGGCAGCGCGAGACACCACCCCCCGCCCTGCCCCTGAGTGCCGCTCATGCCTTCGTGCTCGACGGTCCGGCGGACTGGCTCGACGCGCGCATCGAGCATCGGCTGGCCACCATGCTCTCGGCCGGGGCGCTGGGCGAGGTCAGCGCCGCCAGGGCGCGCTTTCACGACCGCAGCCTGCCGGGATGGCGGGCCCTCGGCGCGCGCGATCTGGCCGCCCATCTCGACGGCACCATCCCGCTCGCCCAGGCTGCCGAGGCGGTGCGCCTGGCCACCCGACGCTACGCCAAACGCCAGCGAACCTGGTTCCGCAACCAGATGCCGGCCTGGACCAGGCTGGACGCGACGGCGGCTCCCGATCGCCTGCTTCAGACGGCCCTAAAACACCTCGACACCTGATCGAAGCGCCTGCGTTTCGCAAAGACGCCCTCCAGCAGCAGAAAATATCGTCGCACCCCCGGAAAACGCCCGATCCTTTCCAATTCTCCGCTTGACCTCAGCGCTTCCGCAGCGCAGAAGGCTCGCGAGAGGAGCGATGCATGACGCAGCTTATCGTAGGACTGGCGCATGGAGACCGGGCGGGCTGACGCTTCCGCACCGAACCATGCGCTGAACCCGGGCCCCGAGCGGGCCTTTTTTTGTGCCTGATGCCCCGCTTCCCAACCTCAAGACCGACGCGCACCAAGGAGTAGGACGATGTCGACCGAAACGCTGACTGCCACCGCCGCTGAGACGGCCGAGACCATCGATACCCGCCGCGAGATGACCGGCGCCGAGATGGTGGTCGAGGCGCTTATTCAGCAGGGCGTCGAGGTGGTATTCGGCTACCCCGGGGGCGCCGTCCTTCCGATTTACGACGAGATCTTCAAGCAGGCGAAAATCCGCCACATCCTGGTCCGCCACGAGCAGGGCGCCACGCATATGGCCGAGGGCTATGCGCGCTCGACGGGCAAGCCCGGTGTTGTTCTCGTCACCTCCGGCCCGGGCGCGACGAATGCCGTCACGGGGATGACGGATGCGCTGATGGACTCGATCCCGATGATCGTGCTGACGGGCCAGGTGCCGACCTTCATGATCGGCAATGACGCCTTTCAGGAGGCCGATACCGTCGGCATCACGCGCCCCTGCACCAAGCACAACTGGCTGGTGAAGGACACGGACGAGCTGTCGGAGACCATGCACCGCGCCTTCCATGTCGCCACCAACGGCCGCCCCGGCCCCGTGCTGGTTGACATCCCCAAGGACGTGCAATTCGCGACGGGTCGCTACACCGAGAAGGACGACGCCCGCACCTCGGACTATGCGCCGCGGCGTAAGGGCGACCGGGCGGCCATCGAGGCGGCCGTGGATCTCCTGGAGCGGGCCGAGCGCCCGATCCTCTACAGCGGCGGCGGCGTGATCAATTCGGGCCCGCGCGCCACCGCATTGCTGCGCGAGCTTGCGGAGGAGACGGGCTTCCCGATCACCTCCACGCTCATGGGCCTCGGCTGTTACCCGGCCTCCGGCGCGCAGTGGCTCGGCATGCTGGGCATGCACGGCACCTATGAGGCCAATATGACGATGCATGGCTGCGACGCCATGTTCTGCATCGGCGCGCGCTTCGACGACCGGATCACCGGGCGGCTCGACGCCTTCTCCCCGGGCTCGGCAAAGGTGCACATCGATATCGACCCCTCGAGCATCAACAAGAACATCCACGTCGAGGTGCCGATCATCGGCGACATCGCCGAGGTGCTGCAGGAGATGCTCACGATCTGGCGCGAGCGGGGTGCGAAGAAGCGCGATATCTCGGCCTGGTGGGAGACGATCGGCGGCTGGCGCTCGGTCAACTGCCTCAGCTACACGCGCTCGGAGAGCGAGATCAAACCGCAGCACGCGCTGGAGCGGCTGGAAGCGCTGACCAAGAACCACGACCGCTATGTCGCGACCGAGGTGGGTCAGCACCAGATGTGGGCCGCCCAGTTCATGGGCTTCGAGGGGCCGAACCGTTGGATGACCTCCGGCGGCCTCGGCACCATGGGGTATGGGCTTCCCGCTTCCATCGGCGTGCAGATCGCGCATCCGGAGGCACTGGTGATCAATGTCGCCGGCGAGGCGTCCTGGATGATGGTCATGCAGGAGATGTCGACGGCAGTGCAGTACCGCGCGCCGGTGAAACAGTTCATCCTGAACAACGAGCGCCTCGGCATGGTCCGTCAGTGGCAGGAGCTGCTGCATGGGGAGCGCTATTCGCACTCCTATTCCGAAGCGCTGCCGGACTTCGTGAAGCTGGCCGAAGCCTTCGGCTGCAAAGGCATCCGTATCGAGGACCCGGCCGATCTCGACGCCGGCATCCAGGCGATGCTCGACTACGACGGGCCGGTGATCGTCGACTGCCTCGTGACGCGCCACGAGAACTGTTTCCCGATGATCCCCTCGGGCAAGGCGCATAACGAGATGCTGCTGGGCGAGGCCGAGACCCAAGGCGCCATCGAGAGCGGCGGCGCGGTGCTCGTGTGACGGAGGGCGCGTGAGCCCTCTGGCCGGGCCAGCGGGGCCGTGATGCCCAAGGCGGTGACACTGGCGAGCGATGGGGGCGAGGTGGCGTCAACACCGCTCCTGCGCTGGCTCGACACCCCCACGGCCCTGGTCCTCGCCTGGGTCCTTGCCATTTTTGTCGGTCTTCGGCTCGCGCTGTTGACCGGCTCAACCACCGTGGGCGAGGTCGACTTCTTGGTCTTTCACGCGGCGTCGCAGTTGTTTCTGAGCGGGGAGATCGCGCCCCTCTTCGACAACGAGGCCTTCACGGCGGTGCATGGCCTGGAGGGTCGGATCCGCTGGCTCTACCCGCCCCATGTCTTCGTCTTGGTAGGCCCGCTCAGTTTTCTGGAGCAGGCCCCAGCGCGCT
>JBCCLX010000042.1:0-16797 GCA_039026635.1 Pseudomonadota bacterium | reverse complement strand
GGATAGCTCGCATCATAGACGAGCACCGAGCGATCCGTTGACACCGTGAGGCTATGCACCTCCGCGTCGAACTGGTCGAACCGCTCCATCAGCTTGGTCTCGGGGGGGATG
Organism: Pseudomonadota bacterium; assembly: GCA_039026635.1. Lineage (GTDB taxonomy): Bacteria > Pseudomonadota > Alphaproteobacteria > Rhodobacterales > Rhodobacteraceae > Thermohalobaculum. The sequence continues at coordinate 16,686 of JBCCLX010000042.1, read as the reverse complement.
CGCATAGAGGGCCCTCGATTCGTGAATACCCAAGTATTTTAGTCAAAAAAGCTGGAACTGCACGTTTCACAGCACGAATGAGGTGGAGCGGTTTCACCCGCCGATGATCCATGGAGTTCCGATAGCTGGTGGGCGAGGAGGAACTTCAATGCGGTCTCAGAGAACATGGAGCATCCGAGCCTTGTGCCTTCTCGGCACGCCCTTGGCAGCGATGGCACAAGACGGCTCAGGGGCGGGATCGGGCTCCAGCGGGAACGGGCCCGAACTGCTCCAGCCCATCATCGTACGCGGTGAGAAGATCGAGCGGACGCTGCGCGACACGACGGCGGGCACCACCGTGATCAGTGGAGAGGAGGCCTCCGCGCCGAAGAACCGAGACATCGATGACGTGGTGAAGGGTCAGGCCAACGTGCTGGCCAACGAGGGCTTCTCCCTGCCCGCCATCCGCGGCATCGACAGCACCAGCGGCGCGCGTCCAGGCATCACCGTCGGCTCGCAGCCGCGCACCCCGATCCTGGTGGACGATGTGGCCACGCCCTCGGGTGACAGCTCGACGATCTCGCAGGTCTCGCTCTGGGATGTGAGCAGTCTCGAGATCGTGCGCGGCCCGCAGCCGACGAGTACGGGGCGCAACGCCTTTGGCGGCGCCATCCGCATCTACACCAACGACCCGAGCTATGAGTTGGAAGGCGCCCTGCGCGCCGGCTTCTTCAGCGCGGACGGCACCTTCAACGGCGCCTTCATGGTCAACGCGCCGCTGATCGAGGATCAGCTTGCACTACGGATCACCGGTGAGGGCAGCCTGGGCGAATCCTACGTCGACATCCTGCCAAATCCCGGCTTCGGCGATCCGGAGGAGGAGCGCTTCGGGCGGCTGCGCGGCAAGCTCCTCTTCGAACCGCGTGCCGTTGAGGGATTGCGGATCCTGGTCAGCGCCGATTTCCTCGAGAACGAGCGGCCCCTGCAGGGTTTCGTCACCGATGTCGACGATCTGGAGATCAATGCCGATCTCCCGTTTTTCCTGCGCAGCTCCTATGAGGAGGTGGAGCAGCTGACGGTGCAAGGCCGGGCGGAATACGCGCTCACCGATAACGTCTCCGTCGTCGGCCGGGTCGCCTATCTCGACAATGAACTGAGCTTTATCGACACGATCGAAAGCGTGGAGATCTCAACTCCCTTCGGGCCGCTGCCGATCGTCTCCGGCGAGACGACCTTCGAGAAGACGCAGATCGAGCTCGAAGGCTATGTTCAGCTCGAAGATATCGGCTTCCTCCGCCGCGGCGTCTTCGGTGTGATCCACAATCGCGAGGAGGAGGACGGTTTTGGGCTCAATGCCTTCGATTTCGTTGTCGAGGGCGAGATCAAGAACACCGGCATCTATGGCGAGGCCGAGCTTTCAGCCGATGCTGTCGTTCCCGGCCTTTCGGTGATCGCAGGCGGGCGGCTGGAGATCGATGACCGCTTCCGCGATGCCGAAGCACCGGCAGGCAATCCGGCGTCCTCGGCAAGTTTTAAGGAGACGGTCTTTCTGCCCAAGGCGGGGCTGCGCTACGATCTCGATGACCGCTCATCCGTCGGCTACACCTTCAGCCGCGGGTTCCGAAACGGCGGTGTCGATGTCGATCTCGGTGCTGCCTTGCAGGGCGTCACGAACGTCGCGACCGCGACGTTCGAACCGGAGTTTATTAACCAGCACGAGATCTATGGACGCACGAGCCTGTTCGATGACCGGCTCGATCTCTCGGTGGCCGCTTTCTACTACAAATGGACCGATGCCCAGGTGCCCGGCGCCTCGGATGTGATCGACTCGAGCGGTGTTAGGCTCTTCGGCAATGTCCCCGAAGCCGTGGGTTTCGGCGCCGAATTTGCGGGGGCCTTCGAGATCACGCCGGCCTGGCGCGTGAGCGGTGCACTCGGGATCTTGGAGACGGATATCAAGGATGCGGGCGCCAATCTGGCCGAGCTGGAAGGCACGGAGCTGCCGCGTGCGCCCAACATCACCGTCTCTGCCGCGCTGACCTGGATGCCCATCGATGGTTTCGATGCGACGGTTTCCGTGAGCCATGTCGGCTCTGCCGCCTCCTCGCTCGGCCAGCGGGAGCTCGACAGCTACACGATCGTCGATCTCGATGCGGGCTACTCCTTCACGCTCGGCCCGGCGGATCTGCGCGTCGATGCCTTCGTCAAGAACGTCTTCGATGAGCGCTATACCACCTTCGAGGAGGAGATCACGCCCTTCCTCGGCGGCGGGACGCTGAGTGCGGCAGGCCGACCCCGCACCTTCGGCGTTGCGCTGACGGCGCGTTTCTAGGGCCGGGGGCTCACGATGCGCTGGCGCGTTTTGACGGTGGTGGGCGTGCTCTACGCCGTTCAGTTCATCCCGTTCTTCTTCGCCATCATGGCCCTGCCGATCATCATGCGCCAGGAGGGGCATTCGGCGACGATGATCGGGCTCGTGCAGCTCGCGGGCCTGCCTTATGTCTTCAAGTTTCTCTGGGCGCCGCTGATCGACCGCTACAAGATCGCCCGGGATCGCTACAAGAGCTGGATCCTGCTGCTCTCTGCCATCCATGTGGCCGGCATCGTCGCGCTCTCGCTCTGCGATCCCGGGGGCTCGCTGATCCCGCTCTTCACCGCGCTCTCCATCGCCTGCTTGGCGGTGAGCACTCAGGATGTGGCCGTCGATGCCCTCGCCATCTCGCTCATGCGCCCGTCGGAACGGACGATGGGGGCGACCTTTCAGAACGCGGGCGCCTATGTCGGCGGGATCGTGGGCGGTTTCGGTTTTCTCTATCTCTACGATCAACTGGGCTGGACGTCGGCTCTCTTGATCCAGGCCTGCCTCTTCATCGCGCCGCTCGTCGCCCTGGTGCTCGTGAAGGAACCCGCGCGGCTGAGGGGGGCGCCGGCCGTCACCTTCAAGGCCGCACTCAAGTTCTTTACACAGAACCGCATCAGGCGCTGGCTGGCGATCCTCGCCACCATGCGGCTGCCGCTGATCATGACCATGCTGCCCATGCGGCTCATGCTGGTCGATCAGGGCGTGAGCACGGAGGAGATCGCGCTCTGGTTCGGGCTCTTTGCAATGAGCGCGGGCGGCGGGGCGACGATGCTCGCCGGACCGCTCCTACGCCACCTGCCGCGCGTGCGCGCGATCTACATCGTCGGGCTCATCAACCTGCCGGTTCTCTGCATCGTCGCCTTTATCGCAGGCGCCTTCCCCGACAGCATCCGCTACGCCATCATCATCGCCTGGATCGCCATTGCGATGACCGACATCGTGATGTTCCGCGGCGCCATGGACAAGGTACGCCCCGAGATCCCCGGCTTCGACTTCTCGGTCCAGATCGCGATCTACTTCGTGCTCGCAGGCTTTGCGGACCCGATCGTCGGCTATGTGATCGACACGCAGGGCTATCTGCCGACTTTCCTCGTCGCGATTCCGCTCGCCTTCGTACCGCTCGCGATCCTCTATGCAGGCTTCGGGCCGCCGCGCCAGTCCAACAAAGGGCTCGATGGGGAGCGGTCCATCTCGACGGGCACCATGAGCATCGCCGATCCGGAAGCGCTGCTCAGGTTCTGCGAGCGCGAGTTCACCGAGCATGGCATCACCTGCACCTGGCCCGAGCCCAACCTGCTGCGCATGGAGGAGATGGGCTGTCTCGTGGAGATGAAAGCGGTGAGCAGCAGCGTCGACATGCTGATCGACACGCCGAGCGAGAACTTCCTGATCTTTATCCGCGAGGAGATCGTCGAGCATCTTGAGGAGTATGATCTGCCCGCCACGGAGACGATGCGCTGGACCGGTGGGATCAAGGTGGGCGAGATGCCGTCGAACTTCCGCATCCTGCGGGCAAAGGCGCGGCGCGAGGTTTTTCCTGGCCTGATCAGGGTCACGCTGGAGGGCGTCGACGTTCAGGCGATGGTCAAGGACGGTATCCATATCCGCCTCATGATGCCGAAGGTGCGCGGGCGGACGCCCGTCTGGCCCGTGATCGCGGAGAACGGCGCGACTGCCTGGCCGAAGGGCGAGGATGAGCTCCATGCGCGCTATGTCACGCTGCGCGATATCCGGCTCGATGCGCGGGAGATCGACGTTGATGTGGCGCATCACCTCGGCGGGCTGATCTCGGACTGGGCAGGTCATCCGGACGACGAGCAGCCCGTCGGCGTCATGGGCCCGATGGGCGACCAGTTCCTCGAAGCGACGGATAATGTCGTGCTGGCAGCGGATTATACCGGCCTGCCTGCCCTCGCCCGTCTGATCGAGAGCGTCGATGGCCATGTCTCGGGCCATGTCTTTGCCGCGGCACCTTCTCAGGCGGTGCTCGAGGCCTATCTGCCCTCCTCGAAGATGCGCGTGACCGCGATCGAGCCCGCAGCATTCGCTGCCGAGGTCCCCGATCTCATTCGAAGCTGCACGAACAAGCCTGTCTCCTATGCCTGGTTCGCCGGCGAGTTTCAGGTCGCCCAAGCGGTGCGCACAGTGTTCAAGAAGGACTTCGGCCTCGATAAGAAGCGCCAGATGAGCGTCGCCTATTGGCGCGAGGGCGTGCCAGGCCACAGCTCCAGAGCGATGTAGACGCAGCCTCCCGACCGCCGCTCACCCCTCGCCCTCGCAACGGGCGAGGAAGGACGCCATGGTTGACCAAAGCGCGGGCGCGTTCGAATACATCGGGAAATGGCCCGAGAACGGGATCTCCGCGACCGTCACACCCTGCGTCGGGAGGTTGCCGAGGTAGGAAAGATGGCGGTTCTGCTCCCCGTAGACGAAGACCCTAGGGCACGGCAGAGCGGCCATGATGTCCATCAGCGCCATGCCATCCGACAGCGCCACCATAGAGGTGAAGATCGGCCGCACTGCGCCGGGACGCACCTTGAGCGGGAGTGCTGCGGCATAGAGCCTGCAGCCATACTCCGTCCGACGGCTCACCCGCTCCCTGAAACCCCGAATAAAGGCCTCGGCATCCGCGCTGTCATGCTCGACGATCTGGCGCGACAGGAAGCAATCCTCGGGTGCAAGGTTCCCCTCGATGTCGATGAAGCTTAGGACACGGTTGGGCAGGCGCTCTGCGAGGAGCAGCCCCGTGAGCCCGCCCATGGAGTGACCGGAGAGATGAAACCGCTCAAGCCCAAGCGCGTCACAGGCCGCCGCGGCCGTCTCCACCAGAAAGGGGATCGACAGAGCATCTAGATCAGCCAGGCGCGACGCCCCACATCCCGGCGCATCGATCAGCACTAGATCGCGCCCCTCAAAATCCGCACGAAAGGCAAGATCGGCATAATCCTCTTTGGTCGAGCCAAAGCCATGCAGACAGACAAGGGGCGCGCGCGTGCCCGGCCGCCGCAGCAACGCAAGCTGCATCGGTGATCCGCACACGGCGAGATCGAGTGTTTCTGTTTGGATGTCCTGCATGGCCTTGGTGACGGTGAATGGTCTCTATAATGGCAATATCCGAGATAAAGCATCTCTGAAAGATTAGATAAGGCGAATGATCGACGATACAGATAGAAAAATCCTGTCCATCCTTCTCTCGGATGCGGCCACGTCCAAGGCGGAGATCGCGCGGCGCGTTGGCCTTGTCGCCTCCGCGGTTTCGGAGCGGGTACGGCGGATGGAGGCCGATGGCGTTATTCAAGGCTACGAAGTGCGGCTCGACGCACGGCAGCTTGGCAAGCCGCTTCTGGCGTTCATCTTCGTGACGGATGCCAAGCCGAGCCTGGGCTTTGACACTGCCGCGGCCCTCGCCTCCGTGACCGGGCTCGAGGAGCTGCACAAGATCGCCGGCGACGACTGCTATCTCCTCAAGGTCCGCGCGGCCGATACCGATGAGCTGAACCGGATCATCGAGGGCGAGATCAATCCGGTGCAATCCGTCACCCGCGTCCGCACGACCATCGTGCTGAAACCCGTGACAGAGCAGCCCCCGATGAGAGGGCATCGGCTGGAGTAGACCGCGCTGGAGTCAGCACGACGATTAAGTGGACGACGTGCAGCCACAGGTTTTGCGCTGCAAAACAACCGCTGGCTGGCTCCTTTAAGGACGGTCTCACCAAAAACTTGCGCAAGACCCAAAAACCGTCGTCGTTCCTGGCGCTAAAAAATAGAGGTTTTTCAAGCGAAAGGCCTGATCAGGTCCTGACATTGGGGCAGATAGTGCTCTGTACACAATTATTTTAGGACCATCACTGATCATTTCCCTGGCCTTAGAGTTAACCCAGGGAAGCCCATGAAACGCATCACACTCGCACTGCCCGCCGCACTTGGAATGATGCTGTCGAGCGCCGCTTTCGCAACAGACGGCGTCACACCGTCGCAGATCACTTTCGGTCAGGTGGCCGCGTTTGAGGGACCTGCCGCAGCGCTCGGGACCGGCATGCGCGAGGGTCTGCTCGCTGCTTTTGAGGAAGCGAATGCTGCGGGTGGCGTGCATGGCCGCACCGTCGCGCTCGAAACTGAGGATGACGGCTATGAGCCGGGCGCCTCGGCCGAGGCGGTGAAGACGATGATCTCGAGTGGCGATGTCTTTGCCCTGATCGGCGCCGTCGGCACGCCGACCTCCAAGGCCACGCAGCCGCTGGCCACCGAAGCCGGCGTGCCCTTCGTCGGGCCGTTCACCGGTGCGGGTTTCCTGCGCGATGCGAGCTTCGGCAATGTCGTGAACGTGCGGGCGACCTATGCGGCTGAGACCGAGGCCTGGATCGCCCATCTCGTCGATGATCTGAATTTTGAGAACATCGCGATCCTCTATCAGGATGACGGCTTCGGCCGGGTCGGTTTGGCCGGTGTCACCGCGGCGCTGGAGAAGCGCGGGATGACGCTCTCGGCCGAGGGCACCTACACGCGCAACACCGTGGCGGTGAAGTCAGCGCTCCTGAAGATCCGCAAAGCAAAGCCCGATGCCGTCGTCATGGTGGGCGCCTACAAGCCGGTCGCCGAGTTCATCAAGCTCTCACGCGGGCTGAAGTTCGATCCCGTCTTCGTCAACATTTCCTTCGTCGGCTCCAAGGCGCTGGCGGCGGAACTGGGCGAGGCCGGTGAGGGCGTGATCGTCAGCCAGGTGGTCCCTTTCCCTTGGGACGATAGCCTTGGTCTCGTCGGGGAGTATCAGGCAGCGCTGGCCGCCCATCAGCCCGATGCGGAGATCGGCTTCGTCTCGCTCGAGGGCTACATCACCGGGCGTATTGCGCTGGCCGCTCTGGAAGCGGCAGGGCCTGAGCCGACGCGTGAGGCCTTTCTCAACGCGGTCTGGTCGATGACGGATGCCAACCTGAGCGGTCTGCCTGTGCAGTTCGGTGCCGATGATAATCAGGCGCTGGATGGCGTGTTCCTCACGCAGATCAACGCCGATGGCGGCTTCTCGCCTGTCGAGACCCCCGGCTCCTAAACCGCTCGAAACACGACGACCGGTCGCCCCCTGCGGGCGACCGACCCCAACTCAATGCCTCACAGCCGCCGATCTTGAGGAGACTATCCCGTGCCCACGGCCGCCCGCAGATTCCGTCTCCACACCCCGACCGACCCAAGCGCGACGAGCGTTAAAGGGCGGATCATCACCGCCTTCGGGATGGCCATTGCACTGACGCTGCTCTGCGCCGCGGTTGGCTTGATCGCCCTGCAGATGGTGTCGACGTCCTTCGAACGCCTCAGCGCCGACCGTCTGCCCGAGGTCGCCGAGGCGAATGAACTGCTCGGCACGGTCTCCACTGTCGTCGACGCCCTAAACGACGCCCGCGCGGCACGCGAGCGATCGGTGATCGACGCGAGCGAGGCGGCCGCATCCGCCGCCATGTCGGCGCTGGAAGGACAGCTCCGCAGCCGATCGGGCGAGAGCGCCGCGCGCCTGAGCGAAAGCCTGCGCACGCTCAACGTCGCAAGCGCCGAGTTGATCGCGGCCAAACGCGAGGCGCTGACGGCATCGGCGACGCGACGAGCCGCGCTAAAGGTCCTGGCCGAGACGGCACAGGAGGCCGAGGTCGCGATCGCGCCTCTCGTCGATGACGCGGGCTTTGAACTCGCACTCGGCGCTGAGACGGTGAGCGAGCAATCGGCGGCCGTCATCACGACCCTGACCGAGTCCGACTTTGCGCAAATCGAAGCGCTCCTGCGCCTGCGCGCAGCGGCCAACCTCCTCTCCGGCAGCGCGATCGCCCACCTCAAGGCGCAGGATCCGGCCGTGCGTTCGATCCTCTCCGAACTGGCCCAAACCGCGGCCAACCGCCTGAACGAGGCGGCCCTCCGGCTAGCCGAACTCAATCCGACCTCTGCTGAGGCGCTCAGCGGCCTCGTCGAGGCGCTCAGCACCCGCTCGACAGAAAGCCTGGGCCGACGCGGTGCGACAACGGCCATGCAGCCGATCCTCGATGCACGCCGTGCGCTCGAGGTCGAACTCGACGGCCAGATCGACGAACGCGTCTTCGATCTCACGATCCGCACTGAGGATGCGATGATCGAGACCGGCGACACTCTGCAGGGGCTCATCGACGGCCCGGTCGACGTGATCCGAAGCACCCTTGTGCTCGACGCCAGCGTCAACCGGCTGGTCAACGCCATTTTCGCCGCCGCCATCGCAGCCGACGCCAACGGCGTCGCAATCGCGGGCGATGGGTTGCGAGCAGCGCGCGATCGCGTGCAGGCCGCCGCGACCGCTGCCGAGATCGAGGGCGACCTCAAGAGCTTGGTGGACCTCCTGCTCGCCAAGTCAGAGCCTGAGAGTGGGGTCAGCGCGATGCGCCTCACCGAGCTCGCGGCCAACGACACGGCGGTCACGGCGGCTGCGAACGCCCAAAGCGCTGCCGACGCGCTCTCGGCGCTGGCCACCGCCGAAATCGGAGCCGCCATCTCAAAGATCGATGAGGCCGGTGGTTCCGTGAACGAGACCATCGAGATCGCCGGTATCGTGCTGCTGATCACCTGCCTCGTCGCCATCGCCATCGGATTCGCTGCCTACCGGCTGGTCGAGAGCCGGGTCGTCACAGCACTGCGCAATCTCGCCGAACGCACCCGGGCGCTCGCTCAGGGAGACATGGCCCCCGTCACCGGCTTCGAGGAGCGAACCGACGAGATCGGCCAGATGGCCACCGCACTCGCTGTTTTCCGCAACAATCTCCTGCAAACGCGCGAGCTTGAGGACCGTCTCAACGGTATCTTGGAGCGTGCCCGCGAGAACGCCCAATCCGTCTCGGCCGTGAGCGACCTGGTGACGGAGAACGCCGACCGCATCAACGATGGCTCCCACCGCCAGGCCAGTGCCGCTCAGGAGGCGTCAGCCGCGGTCGAGGAAATGAGCGCTAATCTACGCATGACCGCGGAGAATGCTGCGACGACCGAGGGGATCGCCGGTGAGGTAGCGAGCGAGGCCAAGCGCTCGGGCGAGACGGTGAATGCCGCCCTGCAGGCGATGCAGCGGATCGTCGAGAAGATCACCGTCGTGCAGGAGATCGCGCGCCAGACCGATCTTCTTGCGCTTAACGCGGCGGTTGAGGCGGCGCGGGCGGGCGAGTCGGGTCGTGGCTTTGCGGTCGTCGCCTCCGAAGTGCGCAAACTCGCCGAGCGCAGCCAGACGGCAGCCACCGAGATCAACGAGCTCTCCATCGAAACCGTCCGCCTCTCCGAGACCGCACGCGGCGTGCTCGATGCGCTCGTGCCGAAGGTCGAGCAGACCTCGGAGCTGGTCAATGAGATCTCCATGGGCACCAAGGAACAAGCCATCGGCGCCGAACAGATCAACGAGGCGTTGCGGGCCCTCAACACCGTGATCGAACAGAACGCCAGCGTCGCCACCTCCGCCCAGCAGACAGCCCAAGACCTAACGATGCAGGCGCAGGATCTGCTAACGGTGGTGGGCAGCGGTACCGATCATCAAACCGTAAGCGCCGACATGACGGGCTATGCCGAGGACACCGTCTCAAAAGCCGCGTGAGCACAAAAGCGCCACGGCCTGGCCCCTCGCCCTGCCTCTTAGTGCACGGCGAGGGCCATGCATCGATCCCCAGGGAGCAGCCAGCAAGACGCGGGCTCCCAAAGACGTCTCTTCGAAACCGCCCCAAAAGACCTTTTGCGCTGATCCCTTGCCCAGGCGATCAACCAAGCGTCCGGTTCTGTCGTCGGGTGCGTAAGGCATGCAAGATGAGCCGGTCGGTCTCGCCGCGACATAAAAGGCAGCCGATCCCATGCCGAGCGGCGTCGGGTCATCCTGGCCCCTGCGAGGCGATCCGAAGAAGCAGCAAGAACCTCAGCATCGCGAGCACACCGAAAGCACACGGAGTGGAGGCGCGCGACGGCGCAACCCGACAGCCATGCCTACCCGTCGGTGACATGGCTCCCGCCTGCTGAGGCAGCCCTGCGAGGACCACCTGCCGCAGCGGCGGATCCTCTCAAGCCCAGAGCGATGCCGCCCCGGTGACCAGCGAGGTTTGGCCGATGGCCAGCACCAGACCGGAGAAGGTGTCGAGCGCGACGAGCGCGATCGGCAGGAGTAGTCGCCAATCCCCCTGCGTTTTGGGATCCGACAGCCCTTCGCGCCCCGGGCTGAAGGCGAACCAGCGATGGGCAAGCACCACGAGGGAGGCGAGGCAGAAAGCGGAGATGACGGTGTTCGCGAGCCGCGCGCCGTCCCAGTCCAGCAAACCGAAAGGCGCCAACAGCGGGACGGCATGCGGCGGATAGGCGATGAAGGTGCCGAGGCGCTCGGACAGCAGCCACGGGTTTTCACCGAGCCAGATCCGGACCCCGGCGTGCCAGAGCGACCGAAAGTCCTGCCCGTAGTAGCCGATCTGCACGGCCTCGATGAGACCGATCGCATGAACGCCAGCCGCTATGCCCATCAACAGCCAAAACGACCGGCTGGACAGGAGAGAGACGCTCGATCGGGAAGGGGCCGTCGGGGGCAAATGCACATCCGTTAAATCGTTATGGCCAAGGATCGTGACTATAGAAGGTGACCGCGCTGCCTCCAAGATCACCCGCGAGCCCAGCGCCGGTTCCGCGGGCACTCTGGGCCATGACCAAAGGGAAGATCGCGAGGCTCGGCGACATGAACGGTCGGTCGCGCGCGAAAGTTACTCGACAGACGGCATCACTCCCGCTGAACTGTTCGCATGCGCACCATACTCCTCAGCCTCACCATCGCCTTCGCCCTTACCGGTCCGGCCCGGCCCGAGACAGCCGTGGATGTCGAACTGATCCTCGCTGTCGACGTCTCACTCTCGATGACACCGCGCGAGATCGAGATCCAGCGCCGCGGCTATGCCGAGGCGATCGTGAGCGAGGATGTCGTCCGAGCCATCGCGTTCGGCGGCCCCCATGGCCAGATCGCGCTCAGCTACATCGAATGGGCCGGACCGACCTCCCAGCGCCTGATCATCGATTGGACGCTGATCCGCACACGCGCCGATGCGGAAGCCTTCGCGGCCCGGTTGCGAACCGGCTTTACCGATGCGCTGCCGCGGACCTCGATCTCCGCGATCATCGATCATTCGATCCCGCGCTTCGATGAGAATGCCTTTGGGGGCGAACGCAGGGTGATCGACATCTCGGGCGACGGCCCGAACAATGGCGGCCGTCCCGTGCTCGCCGCCCGCGCCGATGCCGCAGCGCGCGGCATCACGATCAACGGCCTCCCCTTGATGACCCGTGAGGGGATGGGCGATCAGTTCCACCTGGACGATCTGGACGAGTACTACCGCCAATGCGTCATCACGGGGCCCACCTCCTTCGTCATCCCCGTGTTGAGATGGGAGGATTTTCCCGATGCCGTACGCCGGAAGCTCGTACTCGAACTTGCCGGCAAACGCCCGACGCGGCCGCTGCTGCACCGGATCGAGGGTTATGATTGCCTCATCGGCGAGAAGATCTGGGAGCGGTACTATGGTGACTGGAACTGAGCGCTCACAGCGTCAGACTAGCCGATCATTGCTCGCTCCCACTCGGCGCAGGCGGTTCGGGTGTTTCGGGGAAGGGGCTGCTGAGGGATTGATTAAACGAACGGCGCTCGCTGCCCTCGGTCCCCGTGAGCGCGGTCATACCGCTGTTTCCAAAGGGTCGCGGTGCGGAGAACGCGCCCTCGGCCGGCCGCGTGGGGAACAGACTTGGCGTCTCCGGATCTGAGGTCGCGGTGTCCTCGCTGGACGACGGGCCATCCTCCGGCGGCGGCGGGGGCGGCGGGAACAAGGACGTCTCGACCGCCTCCTCCGAACGCGGCGGTCCATCGTTATCGGCAGGAATGGGCGGTGGTCCGGTCCTGTCGTCCGGCAGCGGCGGCGGGCCACTCGAACCCTCAAAGAGGGTCGCGAGATCGCTCACGCTGCCGGCGGGCGCCCAATCCGCCATCCCCTCGCGCCAGACCTTGGTCTCGGGGGTCAGCCGCCCTTCTCGGACGAGCGCCAACAGCTGCTCCCCATCGAAGGGCCCTTCAGCCGACCCGAGATCGACGTAAAAGGCGGGCAGCTGCACAGCTGGGGACGCCGCGGGCATCGGTGGCGGGCGAACAAACAGCAGCTCAAGCGCCGCGATCTCGCCGGCCGGGCGCCAGTCTCCCTGCCCTGTCGTCCAGGCGAGCGTCGTCGGGGTCAGCACACCGTCCCGGACCTTGGCGTAGAGCGCTTCGAGCGGGAAAGGCCCGGCCGCCTGCCCGCCCACCGAGATATGATAGTCCGATGCGCGCGCAGGTGCCGCCGAGAAGAGCGCCACGCCGATCACCACGACCAAACATCGCCACCACATCGCGGTTCGCCCTCTAAAACATCCGATTGAAGACATCGCCCCCCACCACCAACGTGTTCGCATCCTTGATTTCGAGCGTTTCCGAGAACTCTACTTCCTTTGTGGTCTCTGAGCCCGGTGAAGAGCCGCCGCCTCCTTGAGACTGACCTTTGACGGAGATGACTTCGATCGCGTGCAGCCCCTTGACGTAGAGTGAGACCTGATCTGCGTTCTTGTCCACGACCTCGAACGTACCCTTGATTGTCTCCTTGGAATGCAGGTTCTTGTCCAAGCTTTCCAAGATCTCAGTGTAACTGTCGCCTGGGCCCAAGGTTAACGTACTGCGAACGGAGCTTCCCTGCTCCACTCTGACATAGCGAAAACGACCAACCGGGACGCCGTTCTCGAAGCCTGGCGTGTCTTTGGCAATGAGAGGATCGTCGAGTGCGGGCGGCTTGGGTCGCGGCCTGTCAGGCGCCGACTGCTTGCGCAGCGTGACCTCGCGCTCATCGACGACCACGGTGTCCGAGTAGAACTGCCAATCGACGCTGGTTGTTCCCTGCTTCCTGGGCTGAGCCTTGCCGTCGATCCAGTCCGTCCTGATCGCGCTGATCCCGAGCCTGAGGCGATCCTGGGCAACGGTCTCCACCTTCAGGGTGCCGTTCATCTCGTAACTGAAGGTCTTCCGGCCGCTTCCGGTGCTGGCATCCGACTTGATGAAGATGCCGCCGTCCTCCCAAATCGTGATCTCAAGAATGACCTCGATGAGCCCTACCCCTTCGAGCACCTCGGTTTTGCGATCGGAGAGCCAGACGCCCACGAGCTTGGACGGCAGCAGAGGCTCCGGGGGCGGCGGCGTGGGAGGCGGCGGCGGCGCCGTGAGGATGGCGGCCATCTCTGGAACGGCACCGGCCGGTGTCCATCCAGCAAGCGACGGTGACCAGACGAGGCTGTGCTCCGTGGTCTCGCGTGTCTCCAGCCGTGCGGCCATTTCGCGGGCGCTGTATGGGCCCTCTGCCGCATCCCCCACAATGACGAAATAGGGCCCGGTGGGCAGCAGTGCCTCTGCCACAGCAGACGCCGCCACGCAGAGAGCGATGACCACACCGATCAGACGCCGCCAACCCGCTGAGCTCATCGATGGCGCCGCCAGGTCATGCCCATCCCCTCGATGATGTCATCGTCGCGGGCCACGAATGACATGAAACCCGCGGTTTCGTTAACGACCGGGGACTTGGATGGGTCCATGACGTCGGTCAAAACGGCTGAGCCCTTGAAGTGCATCTCGACGATCCCAGAGGCTTCACCGAACTGCAGCGCATAGTCGCCGGTCTCTTCGGACCGCAAGAACTCGCGCGTGCTGTCCTTCGGATCCCGCAGGCCCCAGACGAGGGTATAGGTACCATCCCGGCGCAGATCGAGCTCCGCTACGACAGAAACGATGCCGTGCTCATCGCTCGTTTGCTCCACTGGGTCCGCTGTCCAGAGGCCGGGGAAGAATTCGTTCGGTGCATAGCTGCCGTCCGGACTGAGGCGCGTGCCGTCTTGCGCCTGCTCCTGCCCACGGGACGACAGAAGGCCGGCTGCGGCTTGCCACGCGCCGAGACGCGGGGACCAGATCAGCGCGCCGTCGACGATCTCGCCGTTTCTGGCCAGCTCTAGAACCTCCGTCGCGGAATACGGGCCCATCACGTTGCCCTTGAGACCGAGAAAGAACGGTCCAGGATCGCCAGTAGCGATCGTATCTCCCGACGGCAGTGGGGGCGGTCCTGCGCCTGGCACGGGTGGTGGACCATCCCCTGGCACAGGGGGCGGCCCCTCGCCGGGGATCGCCGGCGGCCCGCTCCCGGGCACTGGAGGCGGCCCGCCGCCAGGCACCGGGGGCGGCCCAGCACCCGGTATGGGAGGAGGCCCCTCTGCCAGCGCGCCGCCGCCCAAGGCGCCCAGCACCAGCACCGCCGAGGCGATGGCCGTGATGACCCTCTTTCGATCCGCCCACACGCGCGGATCTCAGCGTAGCCGACGGCGACTGACCTCGCCCGACTGGACATTTCTCAACGTGTTGTCATCCACCGCCTCAAGGATGACCGTGTTCTTCATCGGCTCCACCTGAGGCGCGATGGTCGCCCCCGCAGGGGGACTGAGGGTCATCGTCCCATCCACCGAGAGCTTGAACTTTCCATCGCCGACATCCTGCGCCTTAAAGGTGCCCTCCATGCTCCGATAGAAGGTCACCGGCCCATAGGCACTGGAGCCGATGATCTCGCCGGTCATCGTGAAGGCGCCCCGTCGGTCGAAAATGGTGACCCCGGTCAAGGTGGCCATGCCGACGCCCTCCAAGGGGGCCTGAACGGGCTCCATGTCCCAGGTCCCGGCCAGAAATCCCACCCAATCATTTGGCGGAGGCGGCGGAGGCGGCGGAGGCGCGGGTTTTGCCGTCACCGTGATCTGCAGACGCTCGGCCTCTTTCTCAAGCGGCTCCCAGCCCGTCATCCCTTCTGTCCAGACCAGGGTCTTGCCGGTGACGGTGCCGCGGTCGACGCGCTCCTGGACCGTCTGGCGATCATGGGGGCCCGTTCGGCTGCCGTCCTCGAGCAGGTAGATCTGAACCGCGGTCGGCACCTCAGGCTCGGGCGGTGCGAGCAGGGCGGCAACCTCCGGCACCTCCTTGGCGGGCGCCCAGTCGGGCATGCCTTCCATCCAGACCAGCGTATCGCCTGTCAGCCTGCCATCCGCGGCGCGCTCTTCAAGCTCGGCACGCTCAAAAGGCCCGTTCTTGGCGCCGTTATCGACGACATAGATCCCCTGAGCCGCGGCAATCGACGCGCCAGCCACCATAAAGAACAGCAAGAAAACTGCCCGCACCACGTTTAGAAGACGCATCAGATCCCTCATCCCTAGACCCCTCATACAAAAACAGAAGCTGGGTCGGACTCGCACTTGAAGTCAGACTTGAACGGTGCATGGATGGACCGGCGTATCAAGGAGAATCTCAGGGGGTTAGCGTGCGTTTCAACTTGCTCTGCGGTCTTGTTGGCGCTGCGTTCTGCTTGTGCCTCATAGCAGAACACGCAACTGCGCAAATGGAGCAGCATCTGGGGCCGCTCGCCGATGTGCCGGAGCTCGGGTCCCGGGGCGCTTGGGAGATCGCGGACGATAACGGTTGGTTCCGGATGTCGAACACGACCGAGCCCGGCGCCATCACCTATTACTGGTATGGCGCTCAGCGCGATGTGCAGGGGCCTTTTCGGGTGGGCGTCAACGTGGTCATCCGCGGGGTCGACGAGGGACCGTCCGATGCGGGGCTGCTCTTCAATTATCGCTCTGGCGAGCAGTACCTCGCCTACACGATCGGCAACGACAACTCTGTGAATGTGTTCATTCGCACACCACAGGGGCTCGACGTGCAGACGCTCCCGGATGTCGAGGCGAAGGGGGACGGCTCCGATTTCCTGTCGATCCTGGTGGAGGGCTCGGACGCGTCGCTCGAGCTGAACGGCACCTTGCTTTTCAAGGTGCAGGGCAACCAGCCGATGTCGCCGAATATCGGGATCCTGGTCTCAGGCGCGACCCATGCGGGCTTCACCAATCTGAGACTGACGCCGGCCAACTAGGCCGGCGCGCGATGAGCGATCGGCCGGATCGCCCACCGCTTCAGTCGTTCAGAAGGCAGCCGGTCGCATCGGCAGGCCCGCCATCTGCCATGCCTTCAGCCCTCCCCGGTACCAGTAGACGTTGGTGAAACCGGCGGCGACCGTGCGCAGCGTGGCGTTGTAGCCGAGCCAGCACATCGGGTCCGAGCAGAACACCACAACCGGCACGCCCGTATCGCCCTTGGTAATCTGCTCGAGCCAGATTGCAGCCTGCTGCTGTGTTCGGTCTTGGAAGGAGCCGCCCGACGCCAATGCCGGCGCCGAATATGCGCCCGGAAGCGTGTAGTCCCCGCCCAGCACATCGATCAGGACGACCTGCGTACCGCTCTC